>JBAQUT010000001.1:0-24584 GCA_049297695.1 Alphaproteobacteria bacterium
AGTTTGCCCAATGAACCGACGCCGGAACGGGCCGTAAAACCTACCTACGACGACCGTTAACTTTTGCCCCTAACGGGCATGACAAGGCTTATACTTTGGGCTAGGTTGCGGACATGACCAAAATCCAGATTGTGTTGAGCGAAGATAGGGATGCCGTACGGGCCGAACTGGCGGCGGCGGGCATCACCACCGAAGGTGTTGCTGAACTGAATTACGGGGATGTGCCCGATGTGGCGCCGCGGCCTGCGGCGTTGGCGGGGGTGGGGAGCAGTCATGCGGGGTATCGGGCACCGCCCAAGGTGGACAGCGAAGGCACCAGCGAGCATGAGCCGAGTTATCGGGATAAAAAGCTGGAAGATTTGCGTGGGCGGCGGATGAGCGGGGTGGGGCGGGCAGACAAGCCTGAGGGCGGGATTGAGCATGGTTCCGCCAAGCCGGATTGGTTGCGGGTGCGGGCGCCGACGAGCCCGAAATATTTCGATTTGGTGGGGAAGGTTCGGGCCAAAGGGTTGGTCACCGTATGCGAAGAGGCGGCGTGCCCCAACATGGGGGATTGTTGGGCCAGCGGCCACCTGACCGTGATGATTTTGGGGGATACCTGTACGCGGGGTTGTGCGTTTTGCAACATTAAAACCGGCAAACCCAACACCGTAAACCCCCACGAACCCGCAAACCTTGCGGCCATGGTGGGCGAGTTGGGCATTAAGCACATGGTGCTGACCAGCGTGGACCGCGACGATTTGGCCGACAGCGGCAGCGAGCATTGGGCGGCGTGCATTTCGGCCATTAAGGCGGCGGCACCGAACACGACGATAGAGATTTTGACGCCGGATTTTCGGCGGAAAGAAGAGGCTATTGACCGTGTGACCGACGCCAAGCCCGACGTGTACAACCATAACCTGGAAACCGTACCCCGCCTGTACCGTACGGTGCGGCCAGGGGCGCGATATTTTGGCAGTTTGCGCTTGTTGCAGCGGGTGAAGGAACGGGCCCACGAGATTGGTTACCCCGTGTTCACCAAGAGTGGGTTGATGGTGGGGTTGGGTGAAACGCGGGACGAAGTGCTGCAAGTGATGGACGATTTGCGGGCGGCGGACGTGGACTTTTTGACCATCGGCCAATACCTGCGGCCCAGCCGCCAGCATTACCCGATTAAGGAGTATATTACCCCCGACCAGTTTTCCGACTACGAACGGCAGGCCAAGCTGAAGGGCTTCACCATGGTGGCCAGCGGGCCGCTGGTGCGTTCTTCCTTCCATGCGGATGCTTATTTTGAGGAGTTGCGGCAGACTGTTTTTAATAAGGGTAGTGTGAGTGAAGGGAAGATATAGGAGGGTACATGAAGACGTTTGATGAACGTAATGCTATAGAAGCAGGGGTTTATATGGCCCAAAAACTTTTTTCTGTATCTTCGATTGATTGTGTTGAGACAGCTCTTTCGGGTTTGGGATGGTCAGAAATGAGAGATAAAAACCCTTCCATCTCAAGAATATATATTTCAAACAATTTTCCAAGTTGTGTGTTTAAAGTACCCGCATGGAGAGATTTTGAATGCTATAACCAATTTGTTTTAGGTATAAAAGATTTACAGGGCGATGATGCACAACATTTTCCAAGAATTTTTGCCCATAATCCAAAATTTGGTACTTTGTTGGAAAGAGGCTATATTTCAGAAATAGATAACGATATAGAAAGTTGGCGATACAAATTAAATGGTATGATTTTCGAAAGCATTCCAGATGTGTCGTTACTTAGTGTGGGAGAACAGAGTATGTATCGAGCTGCGATAATAATTTCACAAATTTTCCCCAGAGGGTCCCCAGAAATCAATATAAATGATGTTATACGGAAATATGATGGAACCCCGATGATTCTTGAAGCTTACTCTGGGAGATTCTAGCTCCTCTATGAACATCCTCCACATCATCTTCACCAACGAATTTGCCGGCAGCGAGCGGTATGCGTGCCAGTTGGCAAGCCTGCAGGCGGCTGCGGGGGAGAGGGTGTTTATATTGGTGCGGGGCTGGAACGAGGCGTATGTGGGGCGGATGGTGCGTGAGGCGGCGCCTGCCACGGTGGTAACGGTTCCGTGGTGGTGGCCCAGCGTGCTGGGGCACTGGGCGGTGCGGCGGGCGGTGGCGCGGTTGAAGCCCACCGTGGTTCACACTCATTTGGGGCGGGCCACCAAGGCGGTGGGGAAGGCGTTGGCGGTGATGGCGGGGCAGCCCAAGCATGTGGCCACGCTGCATTTGGAGTACCGAAAGGAGTACGCCGTGTGCGACGGGTTGATTTGCATTGCGGCATGGCAAAAAGCGGGCGTGAAAGCGGGGGGATATAAGGGCAAGGTGGCGGTGGTGTGGAATTGGGCGATGCCTCGGCCAGCGGGGGCGCCGGAAGTGCGTACGGGGTTTACGTTCCTTTCCGTGGGGCGGTTGGTGCCCAACAAGGGGATGGATGTGCTGATACGGGCGTTCCGGCAGGCGTTTGCCAAGGGCGAGGAGGCCAGTTTGGTGATTGCGGGCGACGGGCCGGAGCGGGCGGCGTTGGAGGCTTTGGCGGAAGGCGACCCGCGGATTACGGTGTTGGGCTATGTGGCGGATGTGGGGGCGTTGTACCCCGCCGCCAAGGTTTATGTGAGTGCGGCGCGGTACGAGCCCTTTGGATTGACCATTTTGGAAGCCATGCAAGCGGGCTGCCGCTTGGTGTGCACCCGCACGCAAGGGCCTAGCGAGTTTTTAGCCGATTTTAGCCCTCATTGGGCGGAGATGGACGATGTGGCCAGTTTGGCCAAGGCGTTGAAGGCGGGTTACAAAGCCTCGGTTAACGGTCGGGTGGGGTGGGAGATGGAAGCTTTTTCGGCTCCTCGCGCGTTGGAGAAGATATTGCGGGCTTATAACAACGTGGATCAAAATCGTCGGTAGGTTCGAGGGTTAAACGGCCACGGCGGTTTGGAATAGCAAGGTAATTTCGGACAGTATCTTCAGCTGCAAGGCGGCTGAATTGGGGATGTTTTTCACAAACAAGACGTGTTAAATACTCAAACGTTGGGTCTAGTTCAAGTCCATAATCAGGTGTGGCATCTGGAGGAGTATCGGGTGGAAGCCAAAGGGTTGGCTCTCGTTCGGCGTATTTACGTTGTGTGAGTAAGGTGAGAGGTAGATTGATGGCGGCCATTAAAGCCGTTGCATTTTTTTTGCTACGTTCGTTGTTCTCATGGCGTTCACGAAGGCTTCGGAACCATTTATATAAAACGGGGTTGTTTGAATATAAATTACTTAAATCCCCCTGATGTTCTTCAGCATATTTGCGCAAGTCTTCAGCGTGTTCTTCTTGTGAGCGTCGGTTGGAAATACGTTGGTAAGCCATAAAGCATACATTGTGAATCCAGTGCGATTTGTCAACCTGTCGCTTGTAAAAAATTGCCCAAAAGGGTAAGTTGGCCGCCACAACCTAGGCTGAAGGAGATACCCCCATGACCGCACCCCGCACCGGAACCGAGATCCGCGCCAGCTTTTTGAAGCATTTTAAGGACAAAGGGCATACTATTTTGCCAAGCTCCAGCTTGGTGCCGGACAATGACCCCACGCTGATGTTCACCAACAGCGGCATGGTGCAGTTTAAAAACAACTTTACGGGGGCGGATACCCGCCTGAAGCGCGCCGCCACCAGCCAGCGCTGCGTGCGGGCGGGAGGGAAGCACAACGACCTTGAAAACGTGGGGCATACGGCCCGCCACCACACGTTTTTTGAGATGCTGGGGAACTTCAGCTTTGGGGATTATTTTAAGGAAGAGAGCATCACCTGGGGCTGGGAATGGGTGACCAAAACCTTGAAGCTAGACCCCGCCCGCCTGTGCGTAACCGTGTACCACGACGACGACGAAGCCTTTGAGATTTGGAATAAAAAAATTGGGGTGGCGAAGGACGATATTATCCGTATTGCCAGCAGCGCCAACTTTTGGACCATGGGCGACACCGGCCCTTGCGGCCCCTGCAGTGAGATTTTTTACGACCTTGACCCCACGGGCAACAAGGTAGCGGGAGGCCGCCCCGGCACGCCGGAGGAAGACGGCGACCGCTGGATGGAAATTTGGAACCACGTGTTCACCCAGTTTGACCTTCAAAAAGACGGCAGCAAGGTACCCTTGAAAGCCAAAAACATTGATACCGGCGCTGGGCTGGAGCGCGTGATGTGCGCCGTGCAAGGGGTGTACAGCAACTACGATACGGATGTGTTTCAGGGGTTGATTCAGCCTGCCGCTAAGCTGGTGGGTGTGGAGTACGGCAAAGCCCGCGAGAGCGATGTGAGCCTCCGCGTGATTGCCGACCACCTGCGGGCCATGACGTTTTTGATGATTGACGGCGTGATGCCCAGCAACGAAGGCCGCGGCTATGTGTTGCGCCGCATTATGCGCCGCGCCATGCGGCACGGGTTTTTGCTGGGGATGGACAAGCCGTTTATTCACAGTTTGGTGCCAAGCCTTGTGCATCAAATGGGCGAAGCCTACCCCGAACTGGGCCGTGGTGCCAGCATGGCCATGGATGTGATCAAAATGGAAGAAGTACGTTTTGGCCGCACGCTGAAGCAAGGTTTGGGCTTGCTGGACGATGCCACCAAGAGCCTAACCACCGGTGCCAAGCTGGATGGCGCTGTGGCGTTTAAGCTGTATGATACTTTTGGTTTCCCGCTGGATTTGACGGCCGATGCCCTGAAAGCCAAAGGGTTGGATGTGGACCAAGCCGGCTTTGATACCGCCATGGCCGAGCAAAAAGCCCGCGCCCGCGCCAGCCACAAAGGCAGTGGCGACAGCAAACTGAGCGACGTGTGGTTTGATGTGCAAGACAAAACCGGAACCACCGAATTTTTGGGCTACACCGTAACCGCGGCCGAGGCTGTGGTGAGCGCATTGGTGAGTGATAACAAACAAGTGGAAAGTATTGCGAAAGGCCAGAAAGGCTTTGTGGTGGTTCCTCAAACCCCGTTTTATGCCGAAAGCGGCGGTCAGGTGGGGGATACGGGCATGCTGATTGGTAATGGCGTGACCGCCCGCGTGACCGACACCCAGAAGGTGCTGGATGGCGTGGTGATTCATGCCGTGGAGGTGCTGGAAGGCACGTTGAAGATTGGCACGCCGTTGGAGCTGAAGGTGGACGGCCGCCGCCGTGCGGCCATTGCCCGCAACCACACCGCCACGCACCTGCTGTTTGCGGGCTTGCGCGAGGTGTTGGGCAGCCACGTGGTGCAGCGGGGGAGCCGTCAGGACGATATGCTGACGCGGTTTGACATTAGCCACCCCAAAGCCGTATCCGCCGACGAACTGGCCAAGGTGGAACTGTACGTGAACGAGCGTATTTGGGCCAACCTGCCCGTGGTAACCCGCCTGCTGGCCAAAGAAGATGCCGTGCAAAGCGGCGCCACCGCCCAGTTTGGGGAAAAATATGGCGACGAAGTGCGCGTGGTATACGTGGGCAACCCGGACAGTGCCACCCTTGTGACTTCTGACCTGTGCGGGGGCACGCACGTGGGGCAAACGGGGGATATCGGGTTGTTCCGCATTGTGGGCGAGGGCAGTGTGGCGGCGGGTATCCGCCGTGTGGAAGGCGTAACGCACACCGTGGCGCTGGAAAGCTTCAAGCACGACGCCACCTTGATTAAAGAAGCCGCCGCGCACCTGAAAGTGAAGCCGGAAGGGGTGTTGGAACGGATTGTGGACCTACAAGCCAAAGGCAAGCAGGCAGCCAAAGCGGCCAGCCCCCCGCTGGATGTGGCGGCGCTGGCGGCCAAGGTGGAAACCGTGGGTGGGGTGCCCGCCCTGCTGGCCGATGTGGGGGCTGCCGAGGGCGAGCAACTGCGTGTGGCCGTGGAAGGCTTGAAAAGCAAGCTGGGCAGCGCCGTGGTGCTGTTGGTGGGTACCCATGAGGGCAAGGTAAGCCTAGTGGCGGGTGTGACCAAAGATTTGACGGGCAAGGTTCAGGCCGGCCCCTTGGTGAACGCCGCCGCCGCCGTGCTGGGTGGCAAGGGCGGTGGTAAGCCCGAGCTGGCCATGGCGGGCGGGCAGGGGGGTGATGTGGGGGCGGCTTTGGCAGCAGCGCGGAAGATGCTGGGGTGACGCTTTAGAGCCTAGCTTCAGGCTCAAAGGCATCCAAAGGGGATGGTGTCCCTGTAGGCTTGCGCCATGCCAGCAGGGCTTCGCGGGCTTCGTTTTGCAGTGTGTTACGAACTTCCAAGGGGTATTCCATGGCGTGGTACAGGTGGCGTTGGGGAGATAAACCCGAAATATCCACCAGCGTGGGGCCGCTGAGGGTGGCCCAAGGGTAAACATCCAGCACATAGCGGGTGAGGTAGGTTGTGTCACGTACTTCCAACCAGCTGTGAGAGTAGCCGGGTGGGTAGGCTTTATTTTTCATAGGTAAGCCATAATGGCCATCCACCACGCACCAGGGGAGTTGGAGTTGGCGCGTCCACACCGCGGCGCGGGCCAGGGCGTGGCATGTCCATACGGGTTCGTCTTTATATCCAAGCCCAGCATAATCTTTGTCAACACTGGCGGGTTGGAAGGTGGGCTCGGGTAACGCATTGAAAAAACGAACGACCGTATGAAAGTCATCCATGGCTTTGTGGGTAAATGCTAAGTTGTGAGGGCAGGAATGGGAAAGGGAGAGGGGTTTCATGGTGGATATATGGGGTGGGAAGAATTTTCTTCAAGTGGGGTTGCTAAGATTGTATATTAAGTATACGTAAAACGCTTTGAAAAGGAGCGTTGGTATGAAGATCGTTGAGAATGTTGTTCGGTTAGGAACAACCAGTTTGAAAGATGCCGCACGGATTATGAAGAATAATCCTGCTTTGCAAGAGCGTTTGGCGGATGGTGCATGGAAGCAGTTTATGGCCAACATTCAATCTATGAAGCTTGAGGATGCTCCTTCAGACACGGATATTTCGGAGCAATACGACATGTGCATCAACGGCGGTTGATTGGCTGCCCTGCCACACCCGCCCCGCCATAAGCGGGGTTGTGTGTTGGTGGGGAAGGTGTGGGCGGGTAGCATGGCGGCATGATGTTGAAAACCCAATGTGCGCTTGTTATGGCCTTTGCAGCCACGGTGGCCATGCCTGCCCATGCGGGGTGGTTGGAGGAACTGAACCCGTTTGCGCCCACCGAGGTTATCCCTTTGGCCCAAGGCGGTACCGACGATGACGCCGCCCACGGCATGTTGCCCTTTACCACGTTTGAGCGCGAGCAGCGGGCTATAACCGATGGTTTGCCGTGCAAATGGATTAGTATGGGCGGTGGACAAGGCGAAAGCAGGTATGATTTTTTGTGCAAGGGTGGCACGTGGGCCACGGTGAGTTTGATGATGGATAAATCGGCCTTGGATGGCGACGGAGTGGGGCGGGTGCGCTTGGTGTTCCGCGAATGGCCCGAAACGGTGCACCCTGGTGGCGGGGAGGCCTATGTGGCCCAGCAGTTTTTGCAGCACGTAACCGCCCATTTTGTGCCCGCCAACTTGGCCAAAGAGGTAGAGGCGGCGTTTTGGTATCGTCGGGACCGCAAATGGCAGATTTTCCGTGCCTTGGATGTAAGTTACACCTATGAAAATCAGGATAAGTTTGTGTTGCACCGGTTGGAAATACGCGGGCGGGGTAAGACTATCAAGCTTCCGGGCCGCATAAGCAGTCAGCCTGCCGTAACCCCCACCGAGGCGGGGCTGGGAACGGCGGAAGTACCTGCTGTGGCGACCAAGCCCATTCCAGCCAAGCCTATTGCACCGTTGCCACCCCAACCTTTGCCTGTGCTACAAAAACGGGATGGCGAGGTAAAGATGCAGAACGACGGCGTGAACACGGTGCCTGCGGGGGACATTCCCGCACCGCCGGTAGACGATGCCAACCCCAAAGCCTTGAAGCCTGCCACGGCGGCGGAGGTGAACACCAGCCCCGAGCCATCTAGCCTGGAAAAGCCAGCAGCCCCCAGCATTTCCAGTACGTTGATACCCACGGCGGAGGAGCGGATTATCAAACGGCCCAAAGCCCCCACCAATTTTGATGCCTACAACAAGGCGGAAGAACTGACCAAAGAGTTTGAAGCCAAGGCCACCAACGACCGCGTGCCCGACAAGGTGAAGCCCGCCCCCCCCGTAACCGAGCTGCCCGCCGATGCCCCCGTGGCCATGCCTGCCACCGATGCGCCCACGGTGCCCAACCATGCCAGCGACACACCCACGGCGAGTGTGCAAGCCACCCCCACGCCCAGCATGGATGCCGAGAGCGCCGAGCCCTTGGAAACCCCCAAACAAGCCAAAGATTGGCCCCAAGGGGAAGGTTTGGGCAACCCCACCACGCCTGCGGCACCCCAGCCGGAACTGACCTTGCCCAGCGTGGAGAGTGATGCCCGTTTTAACCCCACACGCACGCTGCCGCAGTTGAAGTTCATCCCCAAAGCCGTGCCGTTGCAACGGGCGGACGAGGTGATTCAGTTTGAAGATGAGGGGAGCGGATTGTAGGGAAATGACTAAAATTAGAGGGTTAGGGGCTTGATATTTGTATACGTATTAGCTATATTTGGGGGGAGTGGTATAAGAACCCCAGATACAAGGAAAACGATATGAACACACGTACTCCCAAAAGCCTTTTGAACCTGCCAGAACATCCGTGGCATGATATTAATACTCAGGCATTTGGTGCCATTGATGGTACGGGAAAAGTTATTATTGATGGCCATGGTGTGAATTACATTCAGCGTATAAACCTTAGTAACCGTGGTGGGTTGACGGAGCTGAAGACTTCAAAAAAATCGTTTAACTTAAATACGTTTAGCAATTCGACATGCATGCTGATGTATGATGAATCGAATAACCGATTTTTAGTTTTGCATGAACAAAAGGCAGTTGCGGCACTTTTAGCTGGGGCTGGTTATACAAGCCCAGGTTTTGATGAAAATGGGATTATTCAAACTTTTCCTGCAGGTTATCAAAGTAAAGATGATAAAAATATTGTTGATACGTTTCGCAGGGAAGGAAGTAAGGAGACGAGGATTAATAAAGGCTCTTTTAAAGCGATTTATGATTTAGGGCATTTGCTAGTTGCACCAAATAACGCTGAAAAGGTAGATTTTTTGGGGTTGGTTATTGTCGAAAAACCTGAACTTATTGAGGATAAGGCTGAAACAACCATAAAGGGTCGTGAATGGGTAAGCCCATCGGAGCTTTTCAGCCGCTTGATGGCTCGATATTTTGTTCATGCACCAGCACGTGATGCTATGAATTCGGCTTTGCAGCACGTTCTTTTAAAATCCAAACAGAAACTGGGTGACCAGACTATAGCGGATGTTTATGAAGATACCGCCTTGTACGACAGCATGGTAGCCGATGGTATGGCCAACCTGATGCGGGAAACACTGACTGTGCAGCACAGTGTGGGCAAAAATGGGAATGATAAAAACGAAGATGCCGTGTTTGAAAACGAGCATTTTAAAGCCGTGATTGACGGGGCGACCGATAAAACTGGCTACAAGGTGACGTACCAAGGACACGAAATGACGGGTGGGCGCATGATGGCGTTGGTTATCCAAAACGCCATGAAAAACATGGCGGCGGATTCTACCATGCGGGAGGCCGTGGAGTACTTGACTTTACAAACTTCCCAAGCCTTGAAGGAAGCGGGATGGCCCGAAGATAAGCCAAACCCTGAGGCGAGCGTGACAATTTACAGCGCCAAATGGAACGAAGTGTGGCGTGTGGGGGATGGCCATGTGCGTGTGGGGGATACGTTGCACCGAGGTGGCAAGGCCATTGATGTGGCGACGGGTACTATCCGGAAACAGGTTTTGGAAACCAAGACATTTATGGATGAGATAAATGAAGCTTTGGGGATTGCTGTGCCTGTGGGGGATATTGGGCGTGCGGCGATTCAACCTATATTGGACCAGCAATGGAAACTTGCGAACAATGCTTACAGCCGTTACGGTTACCCTGTGATTAACGGGAAAAATGTTCCTATGAATTTGTTGGAAGCCCCCTTGAAAGTAAAAGAGGGAGACTATGTGGTGTTGGCCAGTGATGGATTTGACGATCCTCAGGTGACGTTGGAAGAAACTTTGGCACGTCAGGCCGAGATTAACGAAGCTGACCCCATGCGGATTGGATTGGTGAAAGGTATTGGCCCTAGCACCAAAGGTATGGTGGATGGCAAGCCTCATGATGATGCAAGTTACCTGGGGTTTGCCGTGCCTCGCAAAAAGGCACGTTTTAAGACACCGGATGTGCTGTACCACAACCGTGCGGCAGCAGTGACATCGTTGAACCAGCCTGTGGCTGTGACTCCTACGGCCATAATGAAAGCCGTGAATGATGTGTTGCAGAAACCTGTGGCACAGGATTTTCCCGCTGCCATGGGGCCCAATGGGTTTGTAAGCCAGATTATGCGCGCTTTGGAAAGCAGGGCCTAAGCCACACCCCCACGCCCCAAACCTTAGGCCTTGTGTGGGCATGGGGTTTGGGGTGTGTTAGTTTGTTCTCCATTCAACAAGGAGAACACCCATGACCACCAAAATTACCGTTGCCAAAGGCGATGGTATTGGCCCCGAGATTATGGACGCCACGCTGGAGATTTTGAAGGCGGCGGGGGCGGATTTGGAATACGAGTTTATCGAGCTGGGCGAGAAAGTGTTCAAAAAAGGCATTTTGAACGGCATTGAGCCGAATGCGTGGGAGAGTATCCGCACGAACAAGATTTTGCTGAAAGCGCCGATAACCACCCCCCAAGGCGGTGGTTACAAAAGCGTGAACGTAACCATGCGCAAGGCGTTTGGGTTGTACTCCAACGTGCGCAGCGTGCGGACGTTTGAGCCCTATGTGCCCAGCAAGCACGCCAAGGTGGATATGATCATTGTGCGGGAAAACGAGGAAGGGTTGTACGCGGGGATTGAGTACCGCCAAACCCGCGACACCAGCCACAGCGTGAAGCTGTACAGCCGCACAGGCACCGAGCTGATTGTGCGTTATGCCTTTGAATACGCCAAAGCCAATGGCCGCAAGAAGGTGACGTGCCTGATTAAAGACAACATTATGAAGATTACGGACGGGATGTTCCACCAAGTGTTTGACTTGATTGGGGCGGAATATCCAGAGATTACCAAAGAGGCGCTGATTGTGGACATCGGCATGGCGAAAATTGCCGACACGCCTGAAAAGTTTGACGTGGTGGTGTGCGAAAACCTGTACGGCGACATTGTGAGCGACATTGCAAGCCAGATTGCGGGCAGCGTGGGCCTTGCGGGCAGCATGAATCTGGGCCGTGGGTGCAGCATGTTTGAGGCCGTGCACGGCAGTGCGCCGGACATTGCGGGGAAGGGGATTGCGAATCCATCTGGCCTGTTGAACGCCGCCATTTTGATGCTGTACCACATTGGCCAAGGCGAGGTGGCGGCCAAGATTGGTAACGCGTGGTTGTACACGTTGGAAAATGGCCAGCACACGGGCGACATTGCGGCGGACAAGGCTAAAGCCTTGGGCACGATGGATTTTGCCAAGGCCGTGATTGGCAATTTTGGCAAAGGGCCTGCCAAGTTGGTGCCGTTCAACGTGGGTGGCAAAGGTGGCGTGAAGATGCCTGAAGCCGACAAAACCACCAAGAGCAAGCGCGTGAAAAAAATGACGGGTGTGGATGTGTTTATTGATAACGCCCGCACCGATGTGGAGGTGTTTGGGCCGATCATCGAGCGCTGCGGTACGGGGAAATTGAGTTTGAAATCCGTTTCCAGCAGGGGCATGAAAATGTACCCGGGCAAGCCTGAGGTGACGGCGTTATCCGACCTGTGGTGCTGCCGCTTTGCGGGCAAGAACGGCGAGGTGGCGTCGGAGGATATCCGTGCTGTTTTAGCCGCCATGGAAAGCCAGGGGTTTGACTGGGTGAAAATTGAAAACCTGTACACCTTTGACGATGTGAACGGGTTTACGGGGAGTGCGGGGGAGTAGGGTTTACCCTACAATTATAGTATGCAATATTCTCACCATAGAACAGGAGAAATGGTGACATGATTATTAGTGATCGGGCTGAACTTCATTTGGATGTTGACTCTAAAATACGTGCCGCACATAAGGCTGGTTATCTTTCTGGGCGGTCGGACATAAATATGGGTTCGGCAAGATGGATGAAGGTGTTAGCAGGTACTGCTGCAATTACGCTTATCACACTTCCTCTTATTGATAAGTATGTTCGGCCCGACTCTGTGAAAGAGGCGCGTATGCAGAACAACGCTAAATACACGCTGCTCCATGCTGACCGAGAAGTAGCTCAGATTCTTGCCCGTAAAAAATCAGCGGAATGTGTTTTGGAAGCGGCTGCACACAAGAAATCGGCCGCAGACTGTGTCTCTGGGGAAAATAATTTAGAATTATGGTTTTTATTTGCTTTAGGTGCAACGGCTTTGGCTGTGGGTGCTTATGACCAAGCTCGTAAAGGAAAGAATCGTGTAAAAGAATCTGACCGTCTTTTGATGAAGCTTGTTGATGCTGAGACACAAAAAAATGAACTTGATACTCCTTCTCAGAATTTAGCGTAAGATTACGGTAAGCCACCTGTAAGTATGTGTAAAAAAGAGGCGAGTGTGGCACAAACGCACTTGCGCGGGGGCGGGGCGTGTGTCACAAACATAACCGAACCGCTGGGATGCCTGTTGGAGGTGTTCGGGGCGGCCAAATGTTCAGTTATGAACGCATGAAAAAAAGGAACACACACATGAAACTGGCACAACTTTCCATGCTGGCTGTGGTTGCCGTTTTGGGCGCCTGCTCTTGCCTCAAGAGCCCCGACCTGAACGTTGGCACCGCCGCAAACGGCAGCAAATACGGCGCAGGCAGCGGCATGAACGGCAGCAGCAGCGCAGGTATGAACGACCAATCCGTGAAGGACAAATTCGCGGCCGGTGGTTTTGACATCGTGTACTTTGACTACGACAGCGCCGCCATTAGCGACAGCGCCGCCGCCACCTTGCAACAGTTTGCCACGTTCTCCAAAGACAACGCCGTGAAGGGCGTTACCTTGGAAGGCCACGCTGACGAACGCGGTACCCGCGAGTACAACCTTGCCTTGGGTGACCGTCGTGCCGTTGCCGTGAAAAAATACCTCGCCGGTTTGGGCGTGGACGCTGGCAGCATGACCACCGTGAGCTTTGGTAAGGAACGTCCTGCTATGGACGGCCATGACGAAGCTGCTTGGGCCAAGAACCGCCGTGGCGTAATCGTGCTGAACTAGTTTCAGAACGGTTGACCATGAACCGCCCTTCGGGGCGGTTTTTTTGTGGGGTGCTGCCCTCATAACCATTGCTTGTAAGGTTACGGGCAGGGAAAGGCTGGAACATACCGCCAAAATTGGGTAAGGTGGGGCAAAGAAAGAATACCGATGATGCTCCGCGTGCTTGTGCTTGCTGTGATTTTGGCCCTTCCGGCCAGCGTGATGAACGCCCAAGGGTTTGGAACGGATGCCGAGCGGCTGGAACGGTTGGAAAAGCGTATTATGGCCATGGAAGGCAGGGCGTTTAACGGCACCAGCGGCGCCCCCACGGGCAGCGCGGTGGCTGATTTGGAGCAGCGGATGCAAGAGCTGGAGCGGGAAGGGAGCCAGGTGAATGGCGGGGTGGAGCGACTCTCCAACGCCGTGGAGCGGTTGGCCAAAAAAGTGGATGAAATGGCCAAAGATTACGATTTGCGCTTGCGGGATTTGGAGGCTGGTGCCCAAGCTGGTGGTACGGGCGGGGGCACGGTGGTGGCCCATGGCACGGTGCCAACGGGGGTAACGCCCATGGCGGAGGTGCCTGCTGCGCCCAGCACGGTTGCCGAGGCATCCCCCACCAAGCCTGCGGCGGCCGCTCCTGCTGCCACCAATGCTAACGCCAGCACGGCCATCCCCGCCGAGATGAAGGCGGAAGAACACTACAACAAGGCCTATGCCTACTTAACGGCGGCGGATTACCCCAACGCGCAGGCGTGGTTGGAAGAGTTTATCAAGCGTCACCCCAAGGATGCCCTGGCCGACAACGCCTACTATTGGCTGGGCGAGGTGCATTTGGTGCAAAACAACCCCAAGGCGGCGCTGATGGACTTTAAGAGCGGATTGGAGACCTTCCCCAAAGGCCAAAAAGCCCCTGCGAATTTGCTGAAGATGGGGGTGGCCCTCAGCCAGATTGGTCAGCCTGACCTTGCCAAAGGCATGTGGCAAAAATTGGTGAAAGACTTCCCCAAGGCGCCTGAGGCGGAGAAGGCGCGGGCAAAGTTGGCGGAGTTGCCGAAGGCTGTGAAGAAGTAAATAGCTAGAGACCTATGAAGCACGACCAAGCCATTTCTATTTTCCAAGAAATTCAGGCCCGCCCTTATCGTGTCAGTGAGAAAATCAATACGCCTGCCAACAATTGTTATTTTAAAGGTATTGAACTCCTTCAACGCTTGGGAAGCCTTGGTTATACCGTGCGTGGGCGTGTTGGTGAGACCGCGTGGGATAATAAACTCATTACAGCTGAAATTCTAAATCTTTATGATGTATCTTTTAAAGTTACTCATTTTGTAACGGAGATTCATCTTAATGGACGATGGAGGTTTTTAGACCCCAGCTATCCGATCTCCCTTCGTAAGCATGGATTTAAAGTTGGTTCATGGGACAAGGGAACATTATGTTTTCCCATAACTAAACTTTACATGCAAAAGCAATCACTTGAGTATCAACAAGAGTGGTTTTCGCCAGGATATGCAGAAAGTTATTTTAAAAAGAATGCACCATTTTTTAAAGCTTTTAATGCGTGGATTTCAAAATTTGATTGATGGCATACGTAGATTTTCAAATCCCTCAGGGTAACTTTGCCATTGGCGTCAGCGGGGGCGGGGATAGCATGGCGTTGGTGCATAGGGTGGTTGCGGCGGGGGGGCGGCCGGTGGTGCTGCATTATAATCATCAATGGAGTGCATGGGGTGATAAGGCCGAGGCCTTTGTGCGGGCGTATTGCAAGGCCCATAAGTTGAAGCTGGTGGTGGGCAAAGGGCGGGGGCGGGCGGCCACCAACGCGGAGGAAACGGCGCGGAAGGAGCGGTACGGGTTTTTTGCCAAGCAGGTGGCCAAGCTGGGGCTGGAGGGTGTGCTTGTGGCCCACACCCAAACCGATGATGTAGAAGGTTTTTTCATGCGCTTGGCGCGAGGGAGTGGGGTGAAGGGGCTGAGCGGCATGGCGGCGGATGGCGTGGTGGAGGGCGTGCGCGTGGTGCGTCCGTTGCTGGGGGCCACGCGGGAGGAGTTACGGGCGTACTTAAAGCAGCACAAGGTGAAGTACCTGAACGACCCCAGCAACGGGAAGGGGGATACCTTCCGGGGACGGGTGCGGAAGGTTTTGCCCGCGTTGGCCGAGGCGGGGATTCTCCCCCAGCATGTGGCGGCCAGCATGGCCAGTTTGCGCGCGGCGGATGCGGCGTTGGAGGCTACCGTTCAAAGCCTGTGGGCGCTTCATGGGCGGGTAGAGGCGGGGAAGAAAGGGGTATGCGCGCACTTTCCACGCCCTGTGCTATTAGGGCTTCCTGAAGAAGTTGCTGTGCGCATCCTAGCGGTTGTTTTGCGAGAAAGCGGGCAACCTGCACCTTTGCCACGGCGGGCGCAGCTTGTTGGAAAGCTGCAAGAGGTACGGGCTGCCAATGCGGGTAAAGTGTCACTTGGCCAGTGTGCAGTGTGGTGGAATGCCACGGGTGTTGGTAGTTGTGTTGGGAATCTTGTACGCTCTTTAAAAAAGTAAGCCGTTCAGTGTTTTTTGGAGTTTGTTGAGAAGACAGATAATGTAAGATCCATGATGTAGATGAAATCATAGCTGCAAGGGTGTCGGCTTCTAAATCTCGTTCTCGTAAAATAAGATCGTTTGGAGATTTTAATGCCGTATGACCTAAAAGAATATGCGCAGCCTCGTGGGATGTTGAACTGACGAGGCATTTGGAAATTTTTTGAAGCTCCCCTTTGCTCATCATTAAAAAATGATGGCCTTCTTGTGGTTCGAGAAAGGTAAAGGGTAAAGTTGTAGAGTTTTGATCCTTGGTATGTGTTGCCTTAAAGTTTGGCATAACGGCTATGTAGGGAGTGCTATGTTCAAGGTAGAATGCTTGAGAAAATTGAATACCTGCAATGAATGAAACACGATGAATAATGAGAGATGGTATTGATAAATTATCTAGCAATGCCAAGGGTAGGTTGTTTTTTGTTTGCATCATAAATGATTGGGGTGGAATGACAGTACGAACCATGAGTGTGTACATAGTTTGAATTGCTTCTGATTGCAACCCCCATTTTCCTTGCCCAAGGTTTGTATTCTGGTACAGTGGCGGGATGAAATTCAATCCGAAGCATTTGGCCCTTGTGTTTGCACTGTTTGCGGGAGTGGCGTTGCTCTCCAACCTGATGCAGGGGGATGCCTTGACGGGCGGGAAAAGCCGCGAGGTGAGTTACAGCGCCTTTTTGAAGGATGTGGATGCGGGGAACGTGACCGGCGTTGTGTTTGAAAACAACAAGTTGACCGCTACCGCCAAAGACGGCGGGAAGATTGCCACCCTGGCCCCCAACGACACCAACCTGATTGCCGATTTGCGGGCCAAAGGTGTGGACATTAAGGTGCAAGAGCCGGCGGAGGGGAACATGTTGTTCCAGATTTTGATCAGCTGGGCGCCCATGTTGCTGTTTATTGCGGTGTGGATTTACTTTATGCGTCAGCAAATGGGCGGCGGGCAGGGGGGGAAGGGCAACCCGTTCACCTTTGGCAAGGCCCGCGTGAACGTGCAGGGCGACAAGGTGAAAACCAAGTTTGCCGACGTGGCGGGCGTGGATGAAGCCAAAACCGAACTGATGGAAGTGGTGGATTATTTGAAAGACCCCAACAAGTACCAAAAGTTGGGCGGGCGGATACCTAAAGGTGTGTTGCTGGTGGGCAGCCCCGGGACGGGGAAAACCATGCTGGCCAAGGCTGTGGCGGGGGAGGCGGGGGTGCCGTTCTTTAGCATTTCAGGCTCCGATTTTGTGGAAATGTTTGTGGGGGTGGGGGCGGCCCGCGTGCGGGATTTGTTTGAAACGGGGAAAAAGGCGGCTCCGTGCATTATTTTTATCGATGAGATTGATGCCGTGGGGCGTCACCGTGGGGCGGGGCTGGGCGGCGGGAACGACGAGCGCGAGCAAACGTTGAACGCCATGTTGGTGGAAATGGATGGGTTTGATGCCACCGAGGGCGTGATTATCATTGCCGCCACCAACCGCCCCGATGTGCTGGACCCCGCCTTGTTGCGCCCCGGCCGTTTTGACAGGCAAGTGGTTGTGCCGTTGCCGGATATTAAGGGGCGCACGCAGATTTTGGAGGTTCATATGGCCAAAGTGCCCTGTGCTCCGGATGTGGAGGCCGAGGTGATTGCGCGGGGGACGCCGGGCTTTTCGGGGGCGGATTTGGCGAACCTTGTGAACGAGGCGGCGCTTTTGGCGGCCCGTGGCGGCAAGCGGTTGGTGGGTATGGCCGACTTTGAAATGGCGAAAGACAAGGTGATGATGGGGGCCGAGCGCCGCAGCGCCGTGATTACGCCCGACCAGCAGCGCACCACGGCCTACCACGAGGCGGGGCATGCCGTTGCCACGTTGTACTTGGATGGTCCCAAAGACCCGCTGCACAAGGTGACGATTATCCCCCGTGGGCGGGCGTTGGGCGTGACCATGAGTTTGCCCGTGGAAGACCGCGTGACGTACGACAAGGCGTGGTTGGAGAACAACATCGCCATTTTGTTTGGGGGCCGCATTGCGGAAGAACTGGTGTTGAAGCAACAAACCAGCGGGGCCAGCAACGACATTGAGCGCGCCACCGAGATTGCCCGCCGCATGGTAACCCAATGGGGCATGAGCAGCTTGGGGCCCATTAACTTTGGCGAGAAAGACAGCGCCGTGTTTTTGGGGCGGGATATCGGGCACAAGGCGGGCATTAGCGAAGCCATGGCGGCCAAGGTGGATGCCGAGGTGGCGAAGCTGGTGGACCATGGGTATCAGCGGTGCTTGAAGGTGATGAAGGCCCGCATGAAGGAGCTGGAATTGTTGACCCAAGCCTTGCTGGAGCATGAAACGCTGGACAGCGGCCAGATTGCGGATGTTCTGGCGGGGAAAGTGATTGCCAAGCGGGGGGAGAAGGCGCTGATGGCGGTGGAGAAACCGAAGAAGCGGAAGCGGGGTTGATGATTTGACTTTATAATGGTATTCAAAAGGAAAGAGGGAGAATATTTAAATGTTAAAGCCAGAGAATATTTTAACTAGCCAGAATCTTTATAAATTTAACTACGGAGTTAAACCGGCTACCTTTAAATTGGTTAAAGATCCAAATAAGTACCGTGGTTTCTATTCATTTATGTGGCGAGATGAACCTAGTCATGAACAACCTATTAGTGAAGGTATATTATCGTATGCGATAAAAAAAAGAGAATCGTTGTTTACATTGGATCATGGAAATCCTTTGCAACCTTTTGAATCTCATTTGACATTTTATAAAGATAACAAAATAGGTCAGGAGTTCGTATATCTTTTATCTCAGCAAAGATTATCACTGGGTAGAGTAAGAGCGCCTTACTTTAAAACAATTATAGAAATGACCGCCTCACCAGAAATGGTTTCAGAATCTCTCCTTCACATGGCAAAGAGATCTTCCGCTTTAAGAGATATTGCTGTCTTGACGGGTGTTGTTTCAATTGAAAATGCTAAATTATGGGACAACGCTGAAGGACAGGAATATGCCTAAATACTTCGGCACCGACGGCATACGCGGGCAGGCCAATGGGCCTGTGTTGCGGCCGGATGTGTTGGTGCGGATTGGGCAGGCGGCCGGGCAGGTGGTGGGCGATGCCACGCACAACGGCAAGCGGACGGTGGTGATTGGGAAGGACACGCGGCTGAGTGGCTACATGATTGAAAGCGCCTTGCAGGCGGGGTTTACCAGTGTGGGTTTTAACGTGTTGCTGGTGGGGCCGTTGCCGACGCCGGCGGTGAGCATGTTGACGCGGAGTTTGCGGGCGGATTTGGGCGTGATGATAACGGCATCCCACAACCCGTATGCGGACAACGGGATTAAGTTTTTCCAGCCCGATGGCGTGAAATTGCAAGCGGACGCCGTGGCGCGGATGGAGCATTTGATTGATAACCCCAGCGAGATTGAGTTGGCCAGCCCCGACCACATTGGCCGTGCGTTGCGGGTGGAAGATGCCGTGGGGCGGTACATTGAGTTTATCAAAGGCAGCCTGCCCCGCGCCTTTGGGTTGCACGGCCTGAAGATTGTGGTGGATTGTGCCAACGGCGCCGCCTACAAAATTGCCCCCCGCGTGCTGTGGGAGCTGGGCGGGCAGGTGTTTAAACTGGGGGTGGATCCGGACGGGTTTAACATCAACAAGGACGTGGGGGCTACGGCGCCACAGGCGTTGAGTAAGGCTGTGGTGCACCACAAGGCGGATATCGGCCTTGCGTTGGACGGTGATGCCGACCGCCTGATTGTGGTGGATGAAACCGGAGCCGTGGTGGACGGCGATTTTGTGATTGCCGCGCTGGGCCAGCATTTGCACCGCACGGGCAAGTTGCAAGGCGGCGGCGTGGTGGGCACGGTGATGAGCAACATCGGGTTGGAGCGGTTTATGGAAGGGTTGGGTATCAAGCTTATCCGTACGGCCGTGGGCGACCATTATGTGGAAGCGGCCATGCGGGAAGGCGGGTACAATGTGGGGGGCGAGCAATCCGGCCACCTGATTTTGCGCGATTACGCCACCACGGGAGATGGGCTTTTGGCCGCGTTGCAGCTGTTGGCGTTTTTGCAAGAGAGCAAAGCTAAAACCAGCGACGTGACGCGGCTGTACACACCCTGGCCGCAAAAGCTGGAGAACATTAAGCTGGGAGAAGGTGTGGATGCGGGCGCAGTGTTGGCGAGTGAGGGGGTGCAGGCCAGCATCAAGGCTGCCGAGGCGGCGCTGGGCAAAGCCGGACGGGTGTTGGTGCGGAAGAGTGGCACGGAGCCGCTGATACGGGTGATGGTGGAAGCCGAAAGCGAGCAGGCCATGCAGGCGGCGGTGGACGGGATTTGTGCAGCGGTGCGCGAGGCGGTTTGAGAGAGTTTATGTTCTCACAGGCCACAGAAAATGCGGCGGCGAAGGTGAAACTGGTTTACTGCCCTTCTTCCGCCGTTTTCACCACAAAGGCCAGTTCGGTGCTGCGGGTTTTGGGGTTGTAGGCGGCAAAGCGCACGCTGGCGTAGGGATGGCGGCGGCCGCAACTTTCCAGATGGTTCACAATCTGGCTGGAGGTGAGGGTGCCTTTGCCCGTGGTATCCACGCGGGCGGGCCTCAGCGGCCAGTTTTTCCAGTAAAATTCGGCGCTGTTGGCGGTTTCGGTAAACTCCACGTGGGGTATCCAACCGTGGTTCAGGGCGTATTGCACCTGCGCCTCAATTTGCTGGGCGGAGAGGGGAGGCAGGTAGCCAAAGGTTTCGGGGCGGAGGGGCATGGGGTTCCTGTATGTTGGTATGTTCGTAACTTAAGAATAGCTGTGTCTGATATCTGCGTAAACCCCTTTGCCGACAATGGCAACGGCCCAGAGAGTGAACGAGGCAATGAACAAGGCGGTCATGGTATGGCTGCCCTGTTCGCTCATAATGCCATCCATAAGGGCGGCCGAAGCGGCGACCAAAAGAGGGCCGCTGATGGCCATCCCGGCCCCTGAAAGGGCCATGCTGCGGGCCACCCCGTAGTTGCCCATGCCCGCGCATACTTGCACAATGGCCAGATAGTTGGGGTGGAAACTGGTGAGCACAAAGGCCCATGCCCCGCGCCGCTCCATGAAGGTACGGGTGTTGGCCAGCATGCTGCGGGCGCCCAAGGCGTTGAAGATTTTGTAAAACCCGTAATGCCCCATAGCGTAATTGATAAACCCCGCCGCCATAAACGCCACCCAGCACGTGGCCGTGAGCAGGGCGAGGGAGGGGAGGGTTTTTTCAGTAAACATCACCGCCGCAAACACCACCATGGAGCCGGGGAAGTACAAGCTGACCATGAACAAGCCTTCTAAAAAGGCGGCCCCGAACAGCGCCCAGCGGCCATAGGTGGCAAACAAGGCTTGCAGGTTGGTGACGAGGTTGGAAACATCCGGGACGAGTCCGTAGTTAGCCAGCACGGCGTAAAGCGTAACTGTAACCGCTAAAAAGATGGCGAAGCTGGCATTGGAGAAGTGGTGACACCAGCGGATGGGGGTCATGACTCGTTCCTATTCCGTTCTGGTTTGGCCACCGCAAGGTAGAGTTGGGCAGTAAATCGTGTTTTAAGACAACGTATGTTCGTGACTTGGTTGTTGTGTATGTTTTCGTTCATCCAAAAATGCTACAATATTCTGGACAGCCTCGCAACTTGCTTGAGGACTGTTATCCCGCTCGAGAAGTGCCTGTTCCAAATCTTTCCAGAAGCCCAAGGGGATGGGGAGATCGTCGATGGAAGCATGTGGTTGGTTATAAAGGCCGTGATGGTGTTGGATATCTTTTACAATATGGAGATACTTCAAGCGGTCAGCTGCATAGGCGTACATGAACTCATGTGTTTGATGTTGTGCCAATCCATGCTCAAAGAGGGCTATAAGGTCATCAACCGAGGTGGCAAACGACGCGAGGAGGTCGGTTTCGCGCTCACATATGTATATATCATTGGTTTCATCATAATCCGGGTCGGGGAAAGATTGGTATGGCTTCACAATATGAGCCAACTCGTGCGCCATGAGCCCCCGGGTGACGGCTGGTGGGCATGATAAAGAACCCGTTGTGAACACCAACGCATGGGTGTTGCGTTGATACTGTTTGCCCAGCGTGGGTTCGCCAGGTGATCCACGCTGAATTTCGGTATTGTTGAACGCGAGGCAACTGATGTTTGTGCCAGTTTCGGCATAATATTGGATGTTGGTACCGCCTAACTTGTAAAATTCTACAAAGGGTTGGGCAAGCTGGCGCAGGGGGGCTTCTGGCAAAATCTCATACAAAGGTTTGGAATGACGGAGTGTGCCCACGGGCTTTAAGCCAGATTGAGACCTGAACGATTGAAGCCAGCGCCTTATCATCTTAATGTTATGGAAGATTACGAAAAGGTTGCTGACATCACTCCTCCTCATCCCCTTCTGGTTTGGGGGCGGTGGGGAAGAGGGTGACCGTGGGCGTGACGGATGGAGGGCATCATTTTTGATTTTTCCTTTTAGTTCCTCCACGTTTATAACCATCAAAACAAGGTCCACCCCAAGGTTGCATTTCACGTTCAATGATTGTGATAAAGTCTTTTTGATTCTTATGGGTAAAGATTTTATTAAAAGATCGTGAAAACTCATTCGCTAATTCGGGTTTATAATCTTTAAATTTACGAATGGTATGTTTTCCAATACCTCTCCATACATTGTTGATTGTTAGATAGATATCTATGAATGTCTGGTAAATGAGAATAGAAGACGCAACCAACTCATCAAAGTTACGTGGTTCGCGTATGTCATCTAGGAGATCTGTGAGTTTATAACGGAAATCTTCAATTTGCTTTTTCGATACCCGAATTGGTCCTTTCTTAATAAGGGAAATGGCGGATTTTTGAATAGCAGATAGTTTTTCCTTATCCCCAAAAATATGACCTGTAGCAACCATATGTACAAGTGAAGGATATCCACGATCTATATCGGATTTAAAGAATACTTTGAGGGATTCCATGTCATGAACAAAGGTTTCAACAGGCCACTCATCACATATAAAGGATGCTCGGTAGGCATCAGGTATTTTGTTGTACAGAACGACAATATCAATGTCCGAATATGCTGTTCCTTCTCCACGAAAACATGAGCCAGCTGCAAATAATCCAATGGATTTTGGATGTTTTTTAAACCGAATTTTCTCTGCAACAACAAATGGGTCTGCTTTTTTTGGTTTCATGGTTATTCCTCCTCATCCCCTTCTGGTTTGGGGGCGGTGGGGAAGAGGGTGACCGTGGGCGTGGCGCCGGGGATGATGGTGCCTGCCGTGGGGCGCGGTTGGGCGAGGCCGAAGCGGCCGGAGACCACGCCGAACAGGAAGCTGCCTTCTTGGTAGTGGTCTAAGGCTGCTTTGAGTTCCAGTGAATAACGGGCGGCATGGGTGAGGATGTTCCGGCCTTCCACCGCCAAATTTTGGCCTTCGTTGCGGGCCAACACGGTGGCTTCCAGCGCCACGCGGGTGGCCGTGGCGCCTGCACCAAAGCCTGCGGGGTGGCCCATCACGCTGCCGCCGCATTGGAGGATGACATCGGTGCCGATGGCATCCAACAACCGTGGGAAATGCCACGGGTTGTGGCCGCCGCCAAGGGCGGGGGTTGCTGCCGTAAGGCCTGCAAAGGTTTGGGCAAAATAATGGCCGTGGTCGGGGGCGGGGGTTACGGTGTCATCCCGCAGGGCGGAAAGAACGCCCGCCACGTAGCGGCGGTTGGCCACGTTGCCGCGAAGCGGGCTGCCCGTGCTCACCACATCGCACCCAGCCAAGCGCAGCAGTTTGGCTTGGAGTTGCTCGCTGAGCATATCCCCCGCCAGCGCACGACCCCCCATGGCGCACAGCAGCATATCGTTTTTGCGGCACCATGCGGCCACGCTTTGCAAGGCGCTCCAGCCGATGGCGGCGCTATCCACCAGCACCATGGCCAGATCCAAATCTTTCGCCCACAAGGCCCTATCAATCATATCTTCCACCGTGGCGGCGGTGATGTTGGCGGCGTGGGTTTTGTACTCGTTGGTGTCGCGCCCTGCCGCGTGGGTGGCTTCGGCAGCAAAGCGGAAACGCTCCCGCCACGGGTTGAGGGGAATGTGGTGCAACAGGGTGGGGTCTGCGGTAATATCCACGCCACCCGCCAAGGTTTCAAACACCGCGCGGCCGTATTGGCGGGGGCTAAGGCCATGAAGCGGGCGGATGGTGGTGGCCAGCAGCGGGCGGCCGTGCTTGTTGGTGGAATCCCGCAGACCGCGCAAGCCAAAGGCGGGGCCGCCAAAGGTGCGCACCAGCACATCCGGCACGCGGATATCCACCAGCCGCGCGCCCGTGCCCGTAAGGCAGGCCGAAACGACCGAGAGGATGCCTGCGATGCTGCCGCCTTCCAGCATGGTGTGGGGGAAGGCCATTTCCACCTGCACTTGCCGGGTGCCCGTTTGCAGGCTTTGCACCACGGTGGGGGTGGGCAGGGCGGCATCGGCGTACATATCCGTCCAGCTGCTGCCCCAGCTGCCACGGGCGGCGTTTTCCAGCAGGTTGGCGGCGGCATCGGCCGAGTGCTCGGTGCCTTCCAGCACAAACAGGGCCGAAAGCGTGTGGGCGGCAGTGCTGGCGGTGGGGGTGGCACGGCTGGCGGGTGCGGGCGACAAGCTATCCAGCGGCACGCCCACGGCGGCGGCGATGCGGGCCATGCTTTCAAAGCTGGGGTTCACCTTGCCGCTTAAAATGCGGCTGAGGCTGGCCACGCTCACCCCGCTGGTGCGGGCCACATCGGCGGCGGAGAGATTCCGCTCGGCCATCAGGGCTTTGAGAACAAGGG
>JBAQUT010000002.1:0-14460 GCA_049297695.1 Alphaproteobacteria bacterium
AAAGATGGGCGGTTTACAAGTAACTTTTGGAAACGGGTGGGAGGGGTTGTGGTATGAATGAGCTTGGATTAAAACGCGGAACAATACTACTTGTTCCCCATAATCCAATTTGGAAACATATTTATATTGAAGAAGTAAAGCAGTTAAAAAAATTACTAACTAAAGATTTCTTAGCATCTGAACATATTGGTAGTACTGCGGTATCCGGTATATTAGCAAAGCCAATATTAGACATGATGGTGGCATTGCCGTCGTTGGATATTATCTCTAATTACAAGAGCCAACTTGAGAGTTTAGGGTTTCACGATAGAGGGTACCCAATAATGCTTCACGACCATGTGCTATTTGCAAAAGGGCCTGAAGAAGCACGAACTGTTTATGTTAAATTTACAGTCTTAGGATCAGATTTTTGGAATGAATGTGTACTGTTCCGAGATTATCTCAACCACTATACTTCTGCGGCACGCGCATATGAAAAACTAAAACTTAAACTAGCGGCGCAGCTAAACCCCAATGATAGAAAAAACTATACGCTTATGAAATCAGAGTTCATTAAAGAAATTATTAATAAAGCAAAAAGGAAACAATCATGACTCAACGCATTCTCATCATCGGCGCCACCAGTGCCATTGCCCATGAGGCGGCGAAGGTGTGGGCGGGGCAGGGGGCCAGTTTGTACCTGTTGGCGCGGGATAAAGCCAAGCTGAAGGCTGTGGCGGATGACCTTGCCGTGCGCGGGGCGGAAGTGAAAACGGGGGCGTATGATACTGCCATGGAGCCTGCCGCGTTGGCCAAGCTGGTGGCCAAAGTGTGGAAGGAATGGGACGGGTTAGACGGCGTGTTGCTGGCCCACGGTTGGTTGCCTGTGCAGGAAGAGGTTCAAGACGATGCGGCGGTGGTTTCGGATGTGACGGTGGTGAACGGGGTTTCGGTGATTCAATTATTGGCGTTGCTGGCGCCCAAATTAGAGGCCCAAGGGCATGGGTGGTTGGCGGCGATATCCAGCGTGGCGGGGGATAGGGGCCGCGCCAAAATGTACGTGTACGGCGGCGCCAAAGCTTTGGTGCAGCATTGGCTGGAAGGATTGCGGCAGCGGCTGGCGCCTGTGGGCGTGCGGGTGATTGATATCCGCCCCGGCCCCGTGGATACGCCCATGACCACGGGCCTTGCCATGCCGCTGATGGCGGATGTGGCCAGCGTGGGGGCGGGGGTTGCCCGTGCCTGTGCCACGGCCAACGGCACGGTGTATTTGCCATGGTTTTGGCGGTATATTTTTATGGTGTTGAGCCATATACCGGGGTTTGTGTGGGTGAAGGTGAGGATTTAGAGTAACCCCAAAAACATGAGATGGCCACGCGTTGCTCGCCATGACGACCTTTGGTCGTAAGGGGCTGCGCCCCTTAACCCCCTTTTCATGCATCGGGTGGTTGACAGGCGGGCCGTTCCCCCGTATCAACGCCTCCACGTGGCTTGGTAGCTCAGTTGGTAGAGCAGATGCCTGAAGAGCATCGTGTCGTTGGTTCGATTCCGACCCAAGCCACCATTACAGTTTTGCGGGTCGGGTACTGCGTTTCCGACCCAAGCCACCATACTTCGCCAAGGCTTCGTATGGCAGGCCATTGTTGATGGTTTGGTAGTGCAATGCCTCTTGAATTTCATTGAATACGCCTTATATGGTTTGTATGGATCGAGATGACTCGTTGGATTTGGGACATACTGTCATTAATTTTAATGATGCAAAACAGCGTGTTGAAGAGAATCGTGCGCAAAAGCGGGCAAGAGAGTTAGAGAGAGCGGAAAATCGCAGAAAATTAGGCTTAGATTCTACAGGCGATGCGTTAAGCATGTTTGGTTTTTCGGGAGATGTGAAAAGAACTCCACTCCCAAGACGTGAGCCAGCATCGGGGGACCGATGGAGCAAGCCACTTTGTACGATAGACGAGGTTTTGGCAGATGTGAATGTTGCGGAGCGTTATCATCACCAAGCAACAAGTGCATTAGGGTATTTGTATAGTTATGCGGCAGTTGCCAAAGAACATAGGCGCCAATTTGAGAATCCTCCGATGTGGAGAAACTATATTCCGGGTGCTTTGGGGAGTTACCAGAAACGTTGTGAACGTAATGAAAACGGGATGAAAGATGCGTTTGTAAGGGCGGAAGGGGATTTAAGGAGGATGAGCCGCTTTTACTCTCAAGAAGGTACAGGGTTGCTTGTTACGTTTCCGGAATAGCAGGGATATATGTACGTTATTGTTTTGTTGACAAGATTCATGAAAACACACCCTCTTGAGTACAGTGGATTTAGGAGGTATGTCCACCCTAGACTGCGTGGCGCAGGCGTGGTAGCACGTTGATTGGAAAAACAAGGAGAAATGACTATGCATCCACGTGCGGGCCAGTTTTACATTCAGGGTCAATGGGTGAGTACGGCATCTGCCGAGACGTTTACTGTGGTGAACCCCGCGACGGAAAAGCCCCTTGGTACTCTTGCCATGGGCACCGCAGGCGATGTGGATGCGGCTGTTAGGGCGGCGGCAAAGGCCTTTCCTGCCTTTAGCGCCACAACCCGTGAAGAGCGGTTGGCTTTGCTGGATAAAGTTATTGCCATTTACAAGCGTCGGTTTGATGAGATTGCCGCAACGATTACGGCCGAAATGGGGGCTCCGATTACGTTTTCTCAAACCAACCAAACCCAAGTGGGCCTGACGCATTTTGAGATTGCCCGGAAGGTGTTGGCCGATTACGTGTTTGAAAAACCCTTTGGCAACGGTGTGGTGCAACGGGTTCCTGTGGGTGTATGTGGGTTGATTACGCCTTGGAATTGGCCTTCCAACCAGATTAGCCTGAAGGTAGCCCCAGCTTTGGCGGCGGGGTGCACGATGGTGTTGAAACCCTCGGAGTATTCGCCCTTTACGGCCCTTATATTTGCCGAGATTATGGATGAGGCTGGAGTACCTAAAGGCGTGTTTAACCTGGTGAACGGCAGCGGGCCTGTGGTAGGTGCGGCTTTGGCCAGCCACCCGTTGGTGGATATGGTGAGTTTTACGGGCAGCACCCGTGCGGGTACCGATGTGGCCGCCAAGGCGGCCCCTACGGTGAAGCGGGTGACGCAAGAGCTGGGTGGAAAATCAGCCAACATTCTTCTCGATGATGCGGATTTAGCTTTGGCCGTACCTGATGCCGTGCGGCGGTGTTTTGTGAACTGCGGGCAATCGTGCAGTGCGGCTACACGTTTATTGGTGCCGCACACGCTGATGGGCAAGGTGGAGGAGATGTTGGTGGCTCATATTGCAACCCTGAAACAAGGCGACCCGACTAACCCCGCGATGGATTTGGGGCCCGTGGTTTCAAAAATTCAATGGGATAGAATCCAAATATTGTTGGAAAAAGGTATTTCGGAAGGTGCGAAGGTTTTAGTTGGCGGTATGGGCAAACCTGCAGGTTTGGAAACGGGGTATTATGTGAAGCCTACGGTGTTTACCAACGTTAATAACCAGATGACCATAGCCCAAGATGAGATATTTGGCCCTGTATTATGCGTAATTGGTTATGAAACCGAAGATGAGGCTGTCGCCATAGCCAACGACAGCCGTTACGGGTTGGGCGGTGCGGTGTTTGGAAGCCCTGAACGGGCTTTGAATGTGGCCCGCCGTATGCGGACGGGCACGGTGGGGGTGAATGGCAAGGGGGCCAGTGCCGAGATGCCGTTTGGGGGCTTTAAACACTCGGGCAACGGACGCGAAAAAGGGCTTTTTGGCTTTGAAGAATATTTGGAAGTGAAGGCGATTGCCCTGAGTTAGGGCGGACTTTTTAACCTGAACAAAGGGCTTGCAATAACCCCACAATATGCTACAAAGCGCCCAGCCGTTGCGATAGGCACACAATGCTCGGCGTGTGTAATATCAATAACTTAAAGCCCGATAGCAAGGGCACAAACGAGGAGAATCCCTATGGGAAAAGCTAGTTTTGACCGGTCGTTGCCTCACTGTAACATCGGAACCATTGGTCACGTTGACCACGGTAAAACCACTCTGACTGCAGCCATTACCAACGTGTTGGCCAAGCAAGGTGGCGCCGAAGTGCGTGATTACGCATCGATTGACAACACCCCTGAAGAACGTGCCCGCGGTATTACGATTAACACCAGCCACGTTGAATATAAAACAAAAAACCGTCACTACGCCCACGTGGACTGCCCAGGCCACGCCGACTACGTGAAAAACATGATTACGGGTGCGGCCCAAATGGACGGCGCCATTTTGGTGGTAGCCGGTACCGACGGCCCCATGCCCCAAACGCGCGAGCACATTTTGCTGGCCCGTCAGGTGGGTGTGCCCAGCATCGTGGTGTTTTTGAACAAGTGCGACATTGCCGACCCCGACCTGCTTGAGTTGGTGGAAATGGAAATCCGCGACTTGCTCAACAAATATAACTTCAAAGGCGACGATACGCCCATCATCCGCGGTTCCGCCACCAAAGCTTTGGCCGGCGACACCAGCGAGATTGGCGAGCCTTCCATCCTCAAACTGATGGAAGCTGTTGATACGTGGATTCCCCAAGCTCCCCGCGAACTGGACAAGCCTTTCTTGATGCCTGTGGAAGACGTGTTCACCATTACCGGCCGTGGTACGGTGGTAACGGGCCGTATTGAACGCGGTGTGATTAAAGTGGGTGAAGATATCGAAATCGTCGGTATGAAGCCTACCTTGAAAACCGCCTGCACGGGTGTGGAAATGTTCCGCAAACTGCTGGACCAAGGCCAAGCTGGCGACAACGTGGGCGTGTTGCTCCGTGGTACCAAGCGTGAAGAAGTGGAACGCGGCCAAGTGTTGGCAAAGCCCGGCTCCATCACGCCCCACACGCAGTTCAAGAGCGAAGTGTACGTGTTGAGCAAGGAAGAAGGTGGCCGTCACACGCCATTCTTCACCGGCTACCGTCCCCAGTTCTATTTCCGCACCACCGACGTGACCGGAAACATCAAACTGCCTGACGGCGTAGAAATGGTGATGCCTGGCGATAACATCGCCATGGAAGTGGAACTGATCGTTCCCATCGCTATGGACCAAGGTGTGCGCTTCGCTATCCGCGAAGGTGGTCGTACCGTAGGTGCCGGTGTGGTTGCTTCGATTATCAAATAATCGAACGACCTGGACTGAAGAAAAGCCCCCGTTTGGGGGCTTTCTTTTTGGAGTGTTTTGAGTTGAACGAATGTATTTTTTAGAATACAATTTAACGCAAGAAAAGGAGAAACGTCATGACATCCAATCGCGATGCTGCTGGGTACCATGGAAGCGCTTTGAAAGGGCTTGATAGGCTTTCCGATGAGGTTTACGAGCGGTTTCAAGCTATGCCTGAAATGACGCGAGACCAACATGCGGAACAGTTTTTTTGGAATTGGTGTTCAGATGCGAGGATAGAAAGACCTGAACAGAGTTGTACATCATTTTTAATTTCTGCAATCAAACAGAATATAAATACTCCACAATGTGTTTTAGATGAAGTTAAACGGCAGGAGCCTGAGCTTTACGAGAGAAATATTAAAGGACTTTTGGAATGATTGTTATTCATCCTCACTATGAGGCATTATATAAGGAAACTGAGACACATAATGACTCGTTACGAATTCAATTTTTAATCCAAAATATTCGTATTGCTTGTTCTTTAAAACCTATTGGATGTTCAGTTACACCCATGTTGATGCATAATTTGCAAGCATTGACGATGTTGAATTTAACAGACAGGCCAGGGCAGTATAGAGACCATGATGTGATGATGAGAGGCGCACCTCACGTTCCACCACCTCATTGGGACGTGAACGAGTTGAGCAATGTTATGTTTCAGGCATGTCGGGAAAACTGGAACACATGGAAACCCGATGAAATAGCTGCATACTTGATGTGGCGAATGGTGTGGATTCACCCGTATGAAGATGGAAATGGGCGGGTGTCGCGAGCGTTAGGATATTATGCGCTGTCATGTAAAATGGGACGGGTTTTACCAGGACGTCCAACCTTATTAACGTATTTAAAGCAAAATCAGATAGCATATTTTACGGCTCTCAATTATGCCAACATGACCCATGACTATGGCCGTGGAGTTACTGATCTTGTACCTTTGCGGAGGTTGATTTTAGACGGGCTTTATGAGCAATCGCGGACAGATTTGCAGGTATGATGAATTTTGCCCTTAGTGCTGCCGTTATCTCGGTGACTGCGTATATGCTGATGCAGCTGGTGTTCAAGCGGCAGGGCGGGGCGCACCCGTTGGCCACCACGGCGTGGGTGGGGGTGTTGTTGCCCGTGTGGGTGTTGATGCTGGTGTTGGGGTTGAGCAGCCATTTGCTGGTGTTTGAGTTCAGCTGGGCCTATGTGGGGTGGACGGGGTTGTGGGCGGTGTTGGGGGTAGCCAGTATGGGGCTGCTGTTGGTGATGGTGAACCGTTTGGCGCTGACCGAGTTGGTGGCGTATCGCAAAGTGTTTACCTTGCTGTTGGCCTTGGTGGCGGATGTGGCGCTGATGGGCGTGGTGCTTGGCAACGGCAAGTTGGTGGCGTTGGGGGTGGTGTTGGCGGGGAGCGTGGTGGTATCCGGCCAGAGGGTAGGGAAGGGGGTATTCCCGTGGAAAGACGTGGTCATCGTGGCGGCTTTGTGTGCCGTGATGGCGTTGCAGTTACTGGCCTACCAAAAGGCGTTGCGGTTGCAGCCAGATGTGGTGAGCCATATTTGTGTGGCCAAGGCGGTGTTTGCGTTGTTCAGTTTGGGGTTGCTGGGGATTACCGAGATTCGGCGCGGGGCGGATACGGTGAGTTGGGGTGGGTTGGCTGCTGTGGCGGGGTTGTTTGCCGTGGGTAGCATTGCGGAAGGGTTTGCCTTGAAAGACTTACCCATGAGTGTGGTGGTGGCGGTGGGGCTTGGTATGGCAGGCGTGTTTGCGGCGCATGATGTGGTGCGGGGGGATATACCCCGCACGCCACGGGCGTTGGCGGGCGTTGGGTTGGTGTTGGCGGGGCTGGCGATGCTAGCCTATGTGCAGTAAGGTAAAGCTATGAAAGATATTCACGGATTGATGGAGGAGCTGGCCCGTTTGGGATTGGCTTGTACGGTTTATACCCACGAGCCTTTGCACACGGTGGCGGACGGGGCGGGGATTACCGACCAATGGCCTATGGGGGCGCACATTAAAAACCTGTTTGTGAAAGACAAGGCTGGGAAGCTGGCCCTGATAACCTGTTTGCAAGAGCGCCGCGTGGATTTAGTGAAGCTGGGCAAGCATATGGGCATTAAAGATAGGTGGAGTTTTGCCAATGAAGAGGTGTTATGGGCCACGTTGGGGGTACGGCCGGGGGCGGTGACGCCGTTGGGGCTTATCAATGCCGTGCCCAAGGCTTTAACGGTGATATGGGATGAGGGGATGTTTGGGTTTGAGCGCATGTACCCGCATCCGCTTATCAACACCCAAACTTTGGCCATGGCGCCGGAAGATGTTTTGGGGGCGGTGCGGGTGTGGGGTCATGAACCTGTAAGGATAGACCTTGGCCAGTTTGTAAAACCTGTGTAGGGTGCGGGCATGAGCAACCCCCTACGCCGCCTGTATGAATGGACCATGAAACAAGCCGCGGGCCCGCAGGCTGAAAAAGCTTTGGCGGGAGTGAGTTTTGCGGAGAGCAGCTTTTTCCCTATCCCGCCCGATGTGATGCTGGTGCCCATGATTTTAGCAGCGCCCGATAAAGCCTGGCGGTTGGCGGGCATTTGCACCGTGGCCAGCGTGCTGGGCGGGTTGCTGGGCTATGCCATTGGGTATTTTTTGTACGAGACAGCCGGCCTATGGCTGATGAACCTGTACGGCATGGAGAATGGTGTGGCCGAGTTCAGGGCCATGTACAACGCGTGGGGGGCGTGGATTATTTTGCTGAAGGGGCTGACGCCCATCCCGTTCAAATTGGTGACCATTGCCAGCGGGGTGGCGGGGTATAACCTGTTGTGGTTTGTGGTGTTGAGCACCATCACCCGTGCGGCGCGGTTTTATTTGGTGGCCGCCCTGTTGTACTGGGGTGGGCCTACGTTGCGGGAGTTTGTGGAGAAGCGGCTGGAGATTGTGATGCTGGCCGCCTTGGCCGCCGTGGTTGTTGGGTTTGTGGCGGTGGAGTGGATTTTGTAGGGTTTAAAGCTATTCCCATAGTCTTTTACACATCTGAATCACATCATAACGTCGTCCAAACAATCCGGCTCGTCCTTGATATGCTTTGGCATGTCGGCGTCCTCGCCGTGCTGTTTGGTCAACGTTCTGCTGGATTGATATGTGTAAAAGACTATGGGAATAGCTTTAGAATATGGCGTGCCCGGAGAGACTTGAACTCCCGACCATCGGTTTAGAAAACCGATGCTCTATCCAGCTGAGCTACGGGCACGTGCGGGCTTATGGCCTGCCGCACCATGCCATGCTGACAGGTTGCGGGCAAGAGTGTGGGGCGTGCTTAAGGGGTGGGCATGGGGGGTTGTAAAGAGAGTACATGTTGGGTACTGTCTGTACACATTAAACAAGTGAGGAATGGGGAGATAACACTATGAAACGTTGGGCAGGTTGGGCTTTGGCAGGAGTTGCGTTGGTATGGGGCGGTGTGGCGGGTGTGAACTGGCTGACCCCCAAGATTGAGCAAGATGTGGCCAACCGCACCAACACCGTGTTTGCGGAAAAAGGCCTGTTGTTTGCCACCGCCCAAGTAAAAGGCCGCGAAGTGACCGTGGTGGGAGATGCGCCGGATGCGGAAGCCCACGATAAGGCGTTATCGGCCGCCGCACATGTGTTTGGCGTAGCCAAGGTGATGGATGGCATGAGTATTGACGGAGTGTTGGTGAAGGTATCCGCCACCGAAACCACCCTGCCGGAAGAACCTATTATGGCTGCCAAAGCCACGGATTACCGTTTGGTGATTACTAAAAATGGTGAAAGTGTAACCTTGAGCGGCATGGTGCCCGACGAGGCCAGCCGCGCCGTGTTGGTGCGTTTGGCCACCGACCGTTATGGTGCAGAAAATGTGGTGGATAAGATGGCCTTGGCCGACGGTGCTCCTGAAGGCTGGCGCAGCGCGGTGGGGACGGTTCTGTTTAACCTGAGCAGCCTTGAGAAGGCGACGGCCACTATCTCCAACACCGAAGTGATGGTGGATGGAGAGGCTTTGGACCAAGCCTTTGCCGACAAAGCCGAAGACAACATGAAAAAAGCCATGCCTACGGCCTACAAAGTAGCCTATGCGGTGGATGTGCAAGGCCCGACTTTGGCCAAGGTGGAAAGCCCGACGGCCAAGGTTGAAGCCATGGCACAAACCCCTGCCGCTGCGGTGGAACCTGCCGCCGGTGGTGTGCTGGCCGAAGCGGCCGAGCGCACCGAGCGTGCGACCGACAAAGTGGCGGACCAAGCTGCCGCCGTGATTGGCGACCTGATGGGCAAAGCCAGCAAGGCCATGGGTGGGTGTGCGAGTGAGGAGTTAGGCATCCATAAAGTGATGTTTGCCTTTGACAGCGCCAAGATTACCAAAGTGTACGATGGCACCATGGACAAAGTGGCGGGCATTATGACCGCCTGTGGCGACCTGAACGTAACGGTGGCGGGGCATACCGACCGTGCGGGCAGCGGGTTGTACAACCAATGGCTTTCGGAACAACGTGCCGAGGCTGGGATGCGCGCGCTTATGAAGCGTGGTGTGGACAAAGCCCACCTGAGCACCAAGGGTTACGGCGAAACCAAGCCTGTGGGCAGCGACACAACCCGCGAAGGTCGCGCGGCCAACCGTCGGATTGAGTTTGTGCCCGGCACCAGCATTACGGTGTTGGAGCCTGCAACTGGTGAAGCTGTAAGCGGCACCATGCCTGCGGGCAGTTGGTGGGACCGTATCAGCGGCGCCATTACCCGCGCTGAGGTGGCGGTGAGCAGCACGGTTGATGCTGGCAAGTAAATAACCTAACGTGCGGGGATGAAGCTGTTGCTCCATCCCCGTTTTTTTATGCCCGTGGTTTTGGCGTTGTTCCCCATGTTGTTTATGGGGTTTTTGGCGGGGGATGCGGTGATTCACCTTGTGTTTGCCGAGAATGCGCTGAAGGGCGATTGGTTTGCGTTTAACGCGGGAGAGGTGTCGGGGGGAGAGACATCTCCTGGATATATGTTGCTGGTGATGGGGTTGATGAAGCTTGTGGGACAGACGTATGCCCCCTATGCCATGGTGGGATTAGGGTATGCCGCGTGGCTGGCCCTGTTGGTGGTGTGGTTTGGGTTGGTGCGGAACATGTACCCCGCCGCACCGTTGTTGGCGTGGGCCATGGTGGGCGCGGTAGGCCTTATGCCCGGCAGCGCCTTGAACAGCGTGTTGGGCATGGAAAACGTGCTGCTGGCGGTGGGGGTGGCGGGAGTGTTTGCGTGGATGTTCCGCACCAAGGCGCTGGAACGGCGGCTGCACCTGCGGCACGAGCTGGTGTTGGCGGGGATGTTGGGATTTTTAACGTGGATAAGGCCCGAGGCCGTTCTGTTGGCGGCCGTGGTGATTGGAGTGCGCTGGCTGATGTTGGCCAGCTGGCGGGATTGGGCGTGGCAGCTGTTACATGCGGCGGCCATGGGCGCTGTGGTGTTGGGGTTTTACGGGGCGTTGATTGTGGCCGTGTGGGGCGTAAGCGGGGCTTTGCCCTTTAGCGGCGGCTTGGCCCGTTTGCAGTTGGCCATGGGGGATGCGTGGATGCTGGGGCCCGTGCCCGTGCACCCTAAAATGCTGATGCGGTGGCTGGCCTATGCGCCTTTGGCCGTAGCCTTTGCCGTGGGGGTGGGAGTGGTGTGGAGCGAGAGCGCTTTGCCGCACCGCCGCCTTGTGGTGATGGCAGCGGCAGTGGTTGGGGTATTTGCGGTGTTGTTTTCCAGCATTTTGCCCGCCGCCCATTTGGCCCGCTACACCGTGTTTTACTGGCCGTTGGTGGTGTTGGTGGGGTGGGTGGGGGTGTGGCGGGCCACACGCCTGCTGGAGGCCCGTGTGCAGCAGATTGTGGTTGTGATGGTGGGTGTGATGTTGTTGGGTGTGTATGGCACCGAGCTGTACTACCGCAAAGGCATGGCGCCCGGCCATGTGTTGGCCGATGTGGCTACCGCGGCCGAGCGTCGCCCCGCCATGACGGAGGCCTTGCTGGCCGAGCTTGGCGGCCCCACCAAGACGCCTGTGAGCGTGGGGTTGGTGGAAGTGCAGATGCGCTACTGGTACGACGACCAGATTGTGGTGCGGAGTTTGGACGGGATTGTGGACCGCACCTTCAGCCAGTTTGCCAACCACGGGCGCTTTGATTACGCGGGGTATTTGAAGGCCCGCAAGGTGGATTACATGCTGGATTATTTGAACCTGAACCGTTACCAAGACGGGTGGAACCCCGAAATGTTGGTGCCCTTGGGCGTGGGTGATAAAATGCTGCACGAGGGGATTGTGTTTGAGCGCATGGGCGGGCGGGTGACGAAGTTGACGTACGGGGAGTAGAACTGGGTTAAAGCTATTCCGGAAACGAGCTTACGGTTAGCAATTTCTCAATTTAAAGCTTGGGAGATGGCCACGCTACGCTCGCCATGACGACCTGCGGTCGCAAGGGGCTTTGCCCCTTGACCCCAGTTTTGGCATGGTCGTTACACGCGTTTGCGGGTGGGGGTGTTATCGGCAAGCTGAGTGAAGGCTTTGGTCCATTTGGATTTGAAGCCATCCACCATGGCGAGGAACTTGCGTTTGGCCGTGCCGGCCATCAGGCTGCCTGTGGGTAAATCGGTGCTCATGGCATTCACGTGGGTGTTGTTTTTAATTACTTCGTAGTGCAGGTGGGGGCCGGTAGAAACGCCTGTACTGCCCACATAGGCGATGGTTTGGCCTTGGCGCACTTTGCTGCCCATGCGGAGGCCCTGGGCGTAGCGTTGCAGGTGGGCGTAGGCGGTTTGGAAGGTTCCGTTGTGTTTGATTTTGACAAAGTTACCATGGCCACCGTGGCGGCCCACAAACGTGACCACGCCATCGCCGCTGGCCATCACGGGTGTGCCTATGGGGGCGGCAAAGTCGGTGCCTTTGTGGGCGCGTGTAAAGCCCAGCACGGGGTGTTTGCGGTTAAGATTGAAGCCGCTGGAGATGCGGTAGGTTTCCAGCGGTGTGCGGAGCAACAGTTTGCGCTTGTTTTCGCCTTTTTCGTTGTAATAATCGCCTTTGCCGTTGCCTTCGGCAAACCAGAACGCTTGTTTGGTTTGGCCTCCAACCGTAAAGCTGGCGGCCAAAATGCGGCCTGTTTTGACGCGTTTGCCTAAATCGTCCGTCGTTTCTTCAAACACTACTTTGAAGGTGTCGCCGGGGTGGATGTCGCGGGTGTAATCGATATCCCACGCGAACAAATCGATGAACGGTTTGATGAGGTTGGCGGGGAGACCTGCTTCGGTGGCGTCTTCGTACAGCGAGTTATGGATGTGGCCCACGGCCACGGATTGCTCGTTTTTAAGGGTATGCTGAACCACCTTGCCGCTAGCGTGGGTGCCGTTGAGGTTGAGGTGAACTTCTTGGCCCGGGCCTGCGCGGAAGGTGAGGGCGGCGTTGGCGATTTCGTAGGGTTGGCCTTCTTGGTACGTGAGCGTAAGAGGTGTTCCAGCCTTCAGGGCGGCCACGTTGACTTTGCCGTTGAGGCTGGCGGCCAAGCTGGCGCTTTGCTCGCGGTTGAAGCCGGTGCGGCGGAGGGCTTCGACCAGTGTTTCGCCACGGCCCAAACGAATTTCGCGCTCTACCTCCAGCGCTGGAATGGCGGTGGTGCTGGCAAAGGTGTTGGAGGTGGCGCTGCGGGCGGCGGCCACAAGGCTGCTGGTTTCATCGGAAAGTTTGCTGAGGGCCGCAAAGGCGGTGAGGGGCAGGGCGATGCTGGCAACGGCAAAGTACCCGTAAGGCGCCAAACGGCGGGCATTCATGGTGAGTTCTCTCCCTAAGTTCCACATCATGGCGCGCAAACTGTCGGAAAGGAAAGGTTTGGGCAAGGTAAAACAGGGGGTTGGTAAGGCAGTTGGGGGAGGGGGTGTGGTGAGATTGCACTAAAAATAATCACAACGCATACAACAATACTGCAAAACGGGCGGCTTGTCATGGGGGGGATATCAAAAATAAGCTTCTGGAAATATACATTATTTTTGAGATAATACTGGTATAGAAGTGTTGCAGAGTAATATAGAGAAAGAAAGAAGCCATGTGCGATATGACCTACAAAGCCCGATATGACACGGTGTTGGTACCTCCGGTGTTTCATTTGTTTACACCTTACGAAATGTGGAGGTATTTGGCTTTACGGAAAGTATGGCCTAAGGATGCTGACCGTATGGTGGAAGTATTGGTACAAGTGGCCGACAAACCTGAGGGGAAGATACCGTTTCGCTTGGCTATGGAGTTGGAGCAGGGAGTTTACCCGCATTTGGTAGAAAAATTGAAAGGTGACCCCGCCGAAGGAGCCAACCTTGATGCCAGTTTGAAACGGTTGTTGGGTAATTGGAACGAAACCACGTGGTTAACCTATGTGCGTGACAAGAGCCCGTTGACCCACGGGTTGCTGAAAGACTATTTGCCCAAAGCCGGTGTGGGGCCGTTGAACCATGATGCGGCCGAACATTTGGAGTTTCAGCTTTTGGCGGTGGCCCACCATTATGGGTTGCTGGAAGACCATCGGCCTGCGGGCGTGATGGCCGAACTGGTGTGTGCGGCGGAAGAAGGGTTGCTTTTGAATGCGATACCTGGGCGTTTGGAGACATATAACGAGACGCGATAACCCTACAGAGAGCGCCGAATACCTTGAAAAACAGGATATGTAAAAACTTTTTGAAAAAAGTTGAACGAAGGTGTTGACAGGGGGGTGCGGGTGGCCTATACCCCACTCCACGCAGGGGAGGAGGCGACGGCTGAAAAGCCAGAGACTCTTGGGACTGCGGAGGTTGACGAGGTGAAAGCCACACCAACCGAGCTCTGTGACAATTGAAAAGAATCACCAATGTACAAAACAGTTGGCGGGATTCATACGGTGTACCAAAGATCATACACCCTCATCGAAAGATGAAGGGTATTCTCAACCGGTCGGCCGAAATGAAACCGTTAACTAGGTTTTCGGAATTTTCTTTGAAAATATCGTACAACTTACAGTAAGCGGGCTAGTTTCGGCTTTACGAGTGATGAAGCGGTTTACCGCAACATCAATTTGAGAGTTTGATCCTGGCTCAGAACTAACATTGGCGGAAGGCCTAACACATGCAAGTCGAGCGAGGTTTAGAACCGAGCGGCGAACGGGTGCGTAATACTTGGAAATCTGCCTCAGAGTGGGGGATAACTAGCAGAAATGCTGGATAATACCGCATAATCCCGCAAGGGCAAAGCGCGCAGCGCTCTGAGATGAGTCCAAGCCTGATTAGCTAGTTGGCGGGGTAAAAGCCCACCAAGGCT
>JBAQUT010000003.1:0-5927 GCA_049297695.1 Alphaproteobacteria bacterium
TATGGTCAAAATAACTCATATCCCCTTATACCCCTCCCCCCAACCCAACCTGACAACTCCGCGCGCCCTTTAGTGAGCCTCCTCCCAGTTCGGCCCAACCCCAACCTCCACCAGCAACGGCACCGCCAGCTGCACCACGCCCCCCATCACCTTGGGCAACTCAGCTTTCAGCAATGGCACCACATCTGGGTGGGCCTCAAAAACCAACTCATCATGCACCTGCATCAACAAACGGACCGAAGGCCCTCCTCTAGCATCCTGACACCTAGCACCTAGCATCCTTTCTACTTGTGGCATCGCCAACTTGATAATATCCGCATTGCTCCCCTGCAATGGCGCGTTAATGGCCGCCCGCTCCGCATTGCTCCGCAACCCCCCATTGGCGCTCGCAATGTCGGGCAACCACACCCGCCGCCCCAGCAAGGTCTCCACATACCCGTGCTGGCGGGCAAACGCCTTGTTGGCCTCCATGTAATCCTTCACCCCGTCGTAGCGGGCAAAATACGCCTCAATCCACGCCGCCGCCTCGTCTTTCGTGCTACCAATCTGTTTGGCCAAACTGGCCGCCCCCATACCATACACCAACCCGAAGTTAATAAACTTCGCCGCCCGCCGCTGCTCTTTGCTCACAGTTTCCAGCGGAATGTTATGGATCAAACTGGCAGTGTAAGCATGGATATCCGCCCCCTCCGTAAACGCTTTCCGCAACCCCACGCTGCCGCTCATGTGGGCCAACAACCGCAGTTCAATCTGGCTATAATCCGCACTCACCATCACCCAGCCCTCGCGGGGGATAAACGCCTTCCGCACCTTCCGCCCCTCGTCGGTACGGATGGGTATATTCTGCAGATTCGGCTCGGTGCTGCTAAACCGCCCCGTGCTGGCCCCAATCTGCTGATAACTCGTGTGCACCCGCCGCGTCACAGGGTTCACCTGCTCCAACAACGCTTCCGTGTACGTACTCCGCAACTTCGCCAACTGCCGATATTGCAACATCAGCGGCGGCAGCCGCGCCCCTGCTGCCTGCCCCCTGCCTCCTGCTTCTTCACTCTCCGCCATCTCCTCCAAAACCCCCACGGCCGTACTACGATTCTTCCGTTGCCGCTCAGTCCCCAATCCCATTTCATCAAACAACACCACCGCCAACTGGGTAGGCGAGTTCACGTTAAACCCGTGCCCCGCAAGGGTATGTATCTCGGCCTCCAGCGCCGCCATGCGCAACCCAAAGTCGTCGCTCAACCGCTTCAATTCCACCTCGTTCACCCTTACCCCACGGGCTTCCATGGCCGCCACCACGGGCAACACCTCTTTTTCCAGAGCATACACCCGCGCAGGACCACCCTCCAACATAGGGGCTAAAATTTGCCACAACCGCCACGTGGCATCGGCATCCTCCGCCGCATAACGGGTGGCAGCCTCCAACCCCACATAATCAAACGTCACCGCCGCCTTGCCCTTGCCCGCCACCTCTTCGTATTTAATCATGGTATGGCCCAAATGCTTCTCCGCCAACGCATCCAGCCCATGGCCCCAACGCCCCCCCGCCAAACAGGCTGAAAGCAACATCGTGTCCTCATAATTCCGTACCAACCCCTGCAACGCCACGCCATCGTTCCCCACCCCCAACGCCTTGGCCAACACCCGCCAATCGTATTTCAGGTTATGACCAATCTTCCGCACCCCCTCATCCGCCAACAAGTCTTTCACATCCGCCAACACCACCGCCGCGTCCACTTGCCCCTCCACCAACTGTGCCTCCACCACATCCCCAAACAACCCACCCGTAACCCTGTCATCCAGTAATCCAGTTACCCGATGTGCCAGCGGCACATAACACGCCTCCCCCACACCCACCGCCAAACACACTCCCACCAACTCCGCCACCAACGGGTCTAACCCCGTGGTTTCAGTATCCAGCGCCACCTGACCCACCTCCCGCACCCGCGCCACCCACCGCTTCCACGCCGCCTCATCCCGCACACATTCATAGCCCGTGTACCAATCTTCGTGCAGCGAAGATTGCCCGCCGAAGCCTTGGCGCAGAGGGGCTATCTCCCCACCCCCCGCCACACTTGCATCTTGGTTCTTGGCTCTTGCTTCTGCAAACCCTTGCCTTTCATCCACTCCCCGCTCCATCCCCGCCCGCTTCCGCAACCTCCCCGCCAACGTCCTAAATTCCAACTCCTCCTCCAAATACTCCGCCGCCACTTCCAACTTGGGCGCAAAGTTTAACTCGTTCCACCCCACAGGCAACACCACATCCCGCTTCAGCGTTACCAACTCGCGGCTTAAATATGCCTTCGCCTTGTTCTCTTCCAAACTCTCCCGCATCTTGGGTTTATCCACTTGTGCAATGTTGGCGTATATTCCATCCACATCCGCAAACTTTACAATCAAATCCGCCGCCCCCTTGGGGCCAATTCCTTTCACACCCGGAACATTGTCGCTGCTGTCCCCAATCAACGCTTGCACCTGGGTCACCTTCTCCGGCCCCACACCAAACTTCTCCACCACCTCGGCAGGCCCAATCCACTTGTCTTTCAATGTATCAAACATCCGCACATTCGGGCCAATCAACTGCATCAAATCCTTATCCGAACTCACAATCGTCACCTTGCACCCACCGTTCCGCGTTTCCTCGCAATAGTGCTCCACCACCGTCGCAATCACATCATCCGCCTCAACCCCTTCCACCCGCACCGCCGCAATCCCAAACGCCTCCACCAGCGGCTGGAACATCCGCAACTGCACCAACATCGCCGGCTCCACAGGCGGACGGTTGGCCTTATAAGCCGGGTAAATATCCTTCCGGAACGTCGGCCCCACACTGTCCAACGCCACCAAACACACGTCAGGCTTCAGGTCGTCCACCACCTTCACCAACATTTGGGCAAAGCCAAACAACGCATTCGTGGGAGTACCATCACTCTTGGTCAACCCCTGCCGCACGGCATGATACGCCCGAAAGAGAAACGACAACCCGTCAATAATCACAACATGCTGCTGGCTCATGGTTGACATCTACCACACCCTTAATGTATACGCACTTTATAAACGGAAAGAATCCCCATGCCACGCATCAGACTCCCCAAAAAAGCCAACTCGTTTTCATCCCTCAAACCCCCAACCAAGATCAACATGCCCGAAACCATCGATTTTGTTGTCGAAAGCCTTCTCCTACGCGCCGCCCTCAGCCACCAAGAAGCCCGACCCTCTCTTTTTGTAAACGCAGATACCATCGATTTCATCGTCCGCGAAGCCGCCCTTCGCACATCCCTCTCCGCAGTAATATCCAACGAAATGGCCGACATTATCGAAGGTGCCCTTGCCAAACTCCAAGAACGCGGGGTCAAAGGAACCTTAAATCAACACGATGATGTAACAACCCGACATACCTCCTACACCATGAACCTCACCTGGAAAAGCCGTTGATATTCGCACCCCACATACCGCCAACCCATACTTGACGTCAAACCATGTCTCATGTATACTTGTTAAATTAAATGAAAGAATCAACCATGTCGTCCCGCCTCCTCGCCGCCGCTCTCGCCACTAGTTTTATTGTTCCTGCACAAGCGCAACAAAACAACTACTCATTTAAAATACTTGTTACCATATGCTCCAACAACCAAGTTATAACTTTACCTGCGAAATCACTGGAAGATTGCAAAGATAAAGCAAATCTTTTAGCTAAATCTAATTACGCATACGAAGGTATGTGCATAGATTTAGATAATGTAAAAAAATCCGTTCCCCTTCGATTTAACAAAGGTTCTATGAGTCCAACTTGTGGAGGATGGGGAGTTCCTGGGTATTTCCAATTCGACACCGTAATTTCACAAAAACCTGAAGAGCCCACCAAATAATCACTTCCCCACACAAAAAGTCGAAAAAACCACATCCAACACATCCTCGGATGTCGTCCGCCCCGTCACCCGCCCAACAGCTGCCGCAGCAGACCGTAAATCCTCCGCCACCAACTCACTCACACTCCCTTCTTGCATCTTGATTCTTGCATCTTGCATCTGCACAAGGGCCCTGCCCAATCCCATCACCGCCTCCTCCACCGCCACCCGGTGCCGCTCCCGCGTCAACATCGCCGCCTCGCTCGCCCCCGCCGCCACATCTTCCACAAGGGTTTGTATCACCGGCAATACCCGCCCCAAAGCCTCCCGCTCCAACAAATTCACCGCCACCACAGGGTATCCTTCAACATCGCTGGGGAAATCCAACTCAAACTCTTCCGCCCGACTCACCACCACCAACGTCCGCCCCAGCACCAACACCTCCCCCAATTCCTCCACATCGTGGGGAAATCCATGCCCGTCCACCACCGCCACCACCACATCCGCATGGGCCGCCTGCTTCAACGCCCGCCGAACCCCCTCCGCCTCAATCACATCGTCCGTCTCCCTCAACCCCGCCGTATCTGCCACCACCACGGGGTAGCCTCCAATGTCCAACGTGCTGGTCACAACATCCCGCGTGGTGCCCGCCAAAGGGCTTACAATGGCCACATCCTGCCCCGCCAACAGGTTGAGCAAGGTGCTTTTCCCCGCGTTGGGCTTGCCCACAATGGCCAACCGGATGCCCTCCCGCACCCGCTCTCCCGCCCGTTCCCCCATGGCCGCCTGCAAATCCGCCAAAACCGTCTGCATCCCCGCCGCCAAGGCAGGGTCGGCCAACACCTCCAACTCCTCGTCGGGGAAATCAATCCCCGCCTCCACCTGCGCCAACAGCTTTAAAATTTCGGCCCGCCAATGCTCAAATCTGGCTCCCAACGCCCCATCCAACTGCCTCACCGCCTGCCGCCGCTGGGCCTCGGTGGTGGCCGCAATCAAATCGGCCAACCCTTCCGCCGCCGTAATGTCCATTTTGCCGTTCATCACGGCCCTGCGGCTAAACTCCCCCGCCAAGGCAGGCCGCACCCCGTCCATACCCCTGCACCTCTCCAGCACCGCCTGAACCACCGCCCGCCCGCCATGGGTATGGAATTCCACCACATCCTCTCCCGTAAAACTGGCCGGCGCCTTAAACTTCACACCCATCCCGCGGTCAATGTCGCCTCCCACAGGGCCGTACACCAACTTGCCCACTTCGGCCCCCATCAACACAGGCATCAGCGATACCCCCACACTCCACGCCGCCGGCCCGCTTACCCGCACCACCGCCACCCCGGCCGGCAACGGCGCCGTGGCCAAAGCTACAATAGTATCTCCGTTGATATAAGAAAGACTCATGCCTTTCTAATATCACAACTATCGTTTGTGCGAATTATCTAAATCGTTATCATCCCAACTAACACGTATTTTTTCTTTTCCACGACGAAAAGATTCTACATCAAATTCACAAACCATCAATTCGAAGCAAACTCTATCTAACAGTGTTTTAGCTCTACTTTCGTTTTTCAAGGGCTGCAAATAGAGCCTAAAATATCCATCGTTCAAAATATTTCTAACATCATTTTCATTAAAAATTTTGGACTGTTTTAGACCTTTAAAATGAGCATGATGATATACTAATCGCGCCAACAACCCCTCTACCGCAAACGCTACAACCTGATCATCTAAATGTGGTTTTGGTTCAATCAATTTATGGCCAAGCCCCGTAATTCTGTTCCCCGTCACCGTCTTCAAAAAGTCCGACATCTCATTTCTCCCGTTGATACTCGTGTATACTTATAAAATCATGTAATGTCAATCTATCATGCTTTTAGTTATCCGCCCCGCCCCCCAACTCCCCCCCACACTGGAAGCCCTCACGCACGCAGGCTTCCCCGCCCTCCTCCCCTGTCCCATCAGCACCATCACCCACCACCCGCTCACGCTGCCAACCAACACCACCCTCATCCTCACCAGCGCCAACGGCGCCAGCCATCCCGCCCTCATGTCCTCCCACCACCCCGCCGTGTGCGTGGGCCCCGCCAC
>JBAQUT010000004.1:0-74285 GCA_049297695.1 Alphaproteobacteria bacterium
GCCCTGAGCGCACCTTTGTGAAAGAAAGTGCCCCATAAACCAGCAAAAAACCAAGCCCCGTGTAAAAAGCGGCAAGCCCTATGTGTTTCAGGTAGGTGTTGAAATTAAGGCCATGTGAACCAACGAGATAGGTTTTAATCATAAGGCCAAGCCATAGCACGGCCAGCACAAGGCCAACCATTCGTAAAAAACGCTGGGCAGAGTTGCTCATTTTAGTGGCAGTCTGTTGTTGTGCATGTCACACCTCTCGCTCAACCTTGTATCACAGGCCCTACATCTTGGGGAGGGGCTATGTTAGCCTCTCATCCAAATAGGAAGAGATAGTCCTGTGCGCATTGCTTTAATCACACTTCCCGCAACCGCCACGCTGATGGCGGTGTTTCTGGCATCCACACCTTTGGCGGCCCCTGTGCCAGGGTATGTGCCGCCCGTCACTCAACAATATGCTCCTGAGTACGTGGATGATACCCGTGGTGTGTATGTGCCCGCTCACCCGCAAGAGCGCCTGAAAAGCGAGCGTGAATTAGCCGCATGGCAGTTGCAAGCCGAGAATGGCCGCCCTTTTTACGCTCAAAAGAACCCCAATGGCACATATTATGAAGAAGCTTTGAACACCGTATCCAGCGGTGTGGCAAATACGGAAGACGAATTAAACCGTATTGCGGGCGACCCCGGCCTGTTGAGCGGGGGTAAGCCCGAAGCTGACGTTCAGCTTTACGCCGCTGATGCCCCTGTCAACCATTACGCCATGAACACACCAGCCGACGATGTGTACGGTATTGCGCCTGCCGCTGGCCCTTCCAAAGGGAAAGACCTTTCCAAATATCCATCCCTTGCTACGGGCGGCATGGCGGGTGCAGGGGTTAACACCTCCACGGCCGATGGTGGAAACGAAATCGCCGTTTCAGGCGCCTCCCGCGGAACGACGGTGGACATGCAAAATGGCATGGTGCAATTGAAGGAAGAGCGTATTTCGGTGCGCCGCGCCCTGCAACGTATGATGGACCAAATTGGCGCCCCCAACTGGGCCGTGGTGTGGGATTTGGAAGAGCAGAATGCCGGCCTGCCGGATATGGAAATTTCCATTTATGCCGAAGAACCCTTTATGAACGTGCTGAACAGTTTGCTGGCCCGCCTGCAAACCCGCAGCGGCCAACCATTGCGCGTGATTCGGTATGACCGTACTCAGCGTTTGGTGATTACTGATCGCGTGGGCGGCGAACCCCGTGCCACATCTGGTGTGGGTGTGGGTGGTAAATCTCCGGCAGGATACGATGTGGCGGTCACCGAAGCCGTGCTGAAAGAGGCCATTGTGAGCCTGCACTATGATGAAGTTCCCTTGGTAGATGCCCTTGAAAATATTGTGAACCAAGCAGGCAAAGGCCAATGGCGCCTGCGCATGTATGCTGGCACCGACCAAGTGCTGAAACCCGCCCACGTGGAAGAACCCTTTGGTGTAGCGGTGGAGCGTATTTTGCGGGTGTTTAACTTGAAATACGAAATTTTCCCCGGCGGTAAACTGATTGTGGTGACGGCAGGGGATAGCTTTGGGTTTAGGGGAGTTCAATGATGAAACTGTGGCAAGTAGCCGTTTTGGGGTTACCGTTGGTGGCATTGGCGGCCTGCGGCGAAGTTTCGTTTGCGCAAAAGGTCAGCCCAGCCAAACAGTTTAAAGATTACAAGGCCGAAAATGCCAAAAATGCCGCCGTGCTGGGTATCGGCGAACCCGTGTCGTCGCGCCAAATGAAGGCCGATGCCACGGTATCGGTGAAAGGTATTTACGATATTGAGCAAGTGATGACCAAGCTGGCTGGCACCTACAACGTGGCCGTGCGGTGGGGGAATGGCGTGCGTAAAGGAAAGCGGAAAGATATTATTATCACCAATCTTGGCTTCAACGAGGCCCGCGCCTATGTGGAAGATGTGTTTGATGTGCAAGTTATTCGCGAAGGTGACCGCCGCCTGTTAGTGTTGCCTTCTGCCAGTGAGCCCCGCCTGAAATCCTTCAAGCCTGGTGATAACGTAAGCCTCAGCGAAGCCCTGCGCGGCTTGGCGGACCAATGTGGGTATAACTTGGTGATTACCGAAAACAAAGACCAAATCGCCAATACGCGCGTATCTACCAGCATGAAAGACGTAACCTGTTACGATGCGTTTGAAGCGTTGTTGAACCCTTATAATATGAGCCTTATTCAAGACGGTGATTACTTCACCATTGGTGGTCTGCCCCAACGCCAATGGAACGTACCTTTGCTGGAACCTGTTCGCGCCGAAGAACTGGAAGTGACTTATACCAGTGATTTTACCTCGGCTTCCGATTCTTCGGGTGGAAGCAACAGCCAAAATGCAGGCGGTTCCAACAAGGTTACCATTAAATCGGAACGCGATTTGTGGAAAGAAATGAAGGAAAATCTGGAAGCTTTGATTGCCAGCAACTGCCCCAAAGTAGATGGGGAATCTGATCAAATGGACCAAAATCAGAGCCAGCAGGGTGGTGCAAACGTGAATTTGTTACCTCCCCCAACGCTGACAACCTTGCCCCAAAACCAAAGTGTTGCGACTTCATCTGCTTCGTCAACAGGCATCAGCAGTGGGGGCGATTCCGATACAACCAACCGTTGTGGATATGTGCGTATCAACAGTACAGTTGGGCTTGTCCAAATGCGGGCACCTTTGTCTGTGTTGAACGAAGCCGATGATATTATCAACCGAGTGCAAGATATTGCCAACCGCCGCATTATGTTGGAAGCTCGGGTATTGGCCGTTACAAAGTACCGGGGATTTGACCAAGCGGGTTCTTTAAAACTTAACAAAGGGGATGGTTACGCGGGAAGCAGTGGTTCATCCACCAGCATTACCTCCGCCTTGGCAGGTAAATTGCTGGGGCTGCAAGAGGCTGGCGGGTTCCTGGCTGTTCAAACCCAATCGCTGGATGCCATTGTGCGCATGCTGGAAGAATACGGCACAACGTATGAGCTGATGCACCCTATGCTGGAGCTGATGGATCGCCAGCGCGCAACCTTGATTGACGGCCGTAACGAGCGTTACTTTGTGCGGGAAATTGAATCTCAAACCTCGGATACTGGCCAAATCACACGGAATTTGAAGGCGACCGAAAAGATGCAGTTTGTTGGCCTTCAGTTTGCAGCGTCTGCCCAAATTTCGGGGGATGAAAACCCCCATACCATCGCCTTGCAAATTCCAATGACATCAGTGGTTAAGTATGCCGATTTGAAACAAGTATTTGACAACGAAGAGATTGTTGACCAAATCCCCGTAGCCTCCACTCGACTTATCGACCAAAAAGTTCGTGTGCGAGATGGTGAAATCAAGGTGATTGGCGGCCTTACCAAAACCATTGCGGTAGATCGGGAGTCGGGCCAGCCCTTGCTCCGGGAAGTTCCAGCGTTTGGTAAGTTGTTAGGAGATGAGACAGTAAGCTTTGAGGAGGTTGAATTTGTGGTACTTTTGCAAGTCAGGAAGCTGTTATAAACACTCCCTGTCAGGCGTGTATTCGTAAGTTCGGGTATAAATGAGGGAATAAACAGAGGAGACCTCCATGAGTTTTATGTCCAAAAGCCGCCAATGTAACAGCTCCACGGCTGGCTATACCATTGATCAAACCATCTTGATCGTAGCCATTATCGCCATTCTGGTAACCCTGATTATCATCTCGGTGGGTTGGCAGCTGATCAACCGCACCAGCGGTACCAAATTAGCCTCACAATTCAAACAGATTGAAGATGCCAACGGTTCGTTCTATTCCAGCTTCCGTGTCTGGGTGGATGAAGCCTATACGGCCCCCGCAACCGGTGCTGTTAACAACATTTTGGCTTTGGCAGGTGTAGCTACTACGTGGCAACAAACGGTACCATTAGCCCAACGCCGCAACTTTATCCCCGGTTTCCGTATCAACGGCACCACCAACGTGCAACATAACTTCTCGTCGGGCGGTATCCTGAGCATGCAACGCCTAACCAACCCCTTCGGTTTAACGGGTGAGTACTTTGTGGTGCAGTTCACCGGAGTACCTTTTAGTGAAGTAGAAGAAGCCGAGAGTGCCATTGACGCTGGTAAAGATGATACCTTGCGAGATTACGACGCTGGTCGTGTGGTCGCAAGTACGGGCGCCTCATGCTTGGCAGCTACCGTAGCATCTCCTGCAACCACAGCAACAGCTCCTGGTGTGTTGGTAACCGTGTGCTACGCTGCTAACCTGACTCAATAACAAAAAATAATAAAAACAATGGAGATCACGTGGTCCACACTGCGGAGAAAGGGTTGAACCTCGAACAAGGATTCAACCCGCCCACACCGACCGACACCCAAGGCCCGCATCCAGAACAGGATGTGGGCCTTGGTGCGTTGCGCGATGCCGTACATCCATCAGATTTTCAACTCCCTGAAACACCCCTTGGGTTTCATGTGAAGGCCACCGAAAGTGCGGGGTTTTCCATTCCTCTCGAGCCTACGGTCAGTCTCCCCGATCTTCCCCCGCCTCCTGCATTCGATGCAGGTGAAACGTTTGCAAATGTCCAGGATATCAGCCGTGTCGAGTCAGTTAGCGATATCGCCCACGATGTAGGGGCTGCCTTGGCTACCACGCCGCAAGAACGGCATTATTACGAGGTTTTGAAGGTGCTGCTGGCAGCCAAAGATTTGGGGTTGGACGCCGTAGCCCGCAGCCAGATAGAAAGCGGTATTGCTGCACGCAAACTTCCCCAACTGATTTGTCGGGATTTGGTATCTCAACGGGTGCTCAACCGCATCCAGTTGGCCCGTGCCACCGCCCGTGCCAGCAATGCGCGCGAGATTATGTCGTTTTTGGATATTCCTGGTGAAGCCTTGGGTCTACGGCAAACGCTGGATGCCCGCATCATCGCCCTTTTGCGCAAAAACCGTATTGTCCCTCTCAGCCTTAAAAAAAGTGACGATGGCACCCAACCGACGGAACTTCACTTGGCCCACGACAAGGTTTCACGGGATATCGTGCTACAAAACCACGTGGCCGATTTCTTTCCTCCCGGCATGCGGTTTCATTGGCATTTCATTTTAAGAGAGGTGGCAGGGGCTTACTGGCTGGCGGGCGAATCGGAAAGCATCGATACAGGGATGGAAGCGGAAGCCCTGATTGACCGCATTGTGGGGAACGCTGCCGATGCCCGCGCCTCGGATATCCATATCGATCCGTCCATCAAAGGCGAACCCCGTGCCATCATCAAATACCGCGTGGATGGTTTTGTGCACCCCAAAGAGGTGATTACTATGGAGCAGCTGGATAGGCTGCGCGTGCGGATTGAAAACCTTGCCCGTATGCCCAAGGTGAACCTCAACCACGCCAACAAAGGCGCGTTTACACGGGCAGGGTACGATTGGCGGGTACAAATCCAGCCCCACGCAGGCCGCTTGGGCCCCGTGCCTCGCATTGTGTTGCGCCGCCTGCAGCCCGAGGTTATGCCGTTGGAAGTTTTGGGCTATCCGCAAGATTATATTGATAAAATTAAATCTGCCGCCACATCGTCCAACGGGGTTATTTTATGGACTGGCCCCACGGGTTCGGGGAAAACCGAATCCATTCACGCCGCCGTGGTGAGTGTGAACCCCATGGCTAAAGGCCTGTCGGTTCATACCATTGAAGACCCGCCTGAAAAACGTGTACCCGGCTATGCCGTACAAATGGAAATGGCGGAAGATGATCCTGCCCGTACAGGTTTGCAGTTGTTGAAATCGTCCCTCCGGGCTGACCCGGATGTGGTGATTTTTGGTGAAATCCGGGATACTGAAATGGCCAAGTTGGTGTTTGAAGCCGCCAACACGGGCCACTTGGTGTTCAGCACCTTGCACACCAACAGCGCCATCGATTCGGTGGTGCGTTTAAGTGAGCTTGGGATAAACGGTTATTTGCTGTCTTATGTGCGGGGGATTGCATCTCAAAGGCTCATTCGTCGTTTATGTGTGCATTGCAAAGTAAAACACGAAGGACCACCCGACGAGTACACACGTTATGTGTTTGATAAATATGACGTGCCTATTGAAGGCGCCGATTTGTACATGCCCAATTTGGAAGGTTGCCCCAGCTGTAACTTTACAGGTTATTACGGCCGCGTAGCCGTGGCGGAATGGTTGCGCCCGAACAAGGAGATTATTGAGGCTACCCTGAACAATAACTTTGACCAAATGGAAGATATGGCCCGCCGCACAGGCTGGCAGCCCATGGGCCGTATGGGGGTCGAACATATTTACAGGGGTATTACCGATGCTGTTGAGCTTTCCACCAAGATTTTAGAGCTGGGCAGGGAGCTGGCCCAATGATGAACGCCTGCATAAAAACAAACATAAAAACAGGTAGGCATTCATGGGCCTCCAGATAGGTAAATCAGGTCTTTCCAACAGCGATAGGATTGATTTTTTCAAAACCTTGGCAGGCTGGTTGAACGCAGGGGAGGGGCGTACCTCGGTATCGGAAGCCGTTGCCAACACCTGCGATGCCTTTGCCCACGACGAATACATAACCCTCCGCCCCAAAATGGAGATGATCAAACGCGAAGTTCAAGGGGCCCAAACCCAGTTTTATGAAGCCTTGAACATGGCGGGTTTGGGTTTTAAAAGCCAAGAAATATCCATCATTGAAGCCGCCGAAAAAAGCAACCAGCTCCGCTATGCCGTCCCCTCGTTGGTGAAAGCTATGGAGATTCAATACAACGGCCAAAGTGAAATGCGGATGAAACTGATGGGCCCTCTCATCATTGGCGTCATGCTTATCATTATGTCGATGGGCGTACTCTATTTTATGCTCCCATTGGTGGTTCAACCGGTGGTCGACCGTAACCCGGGTGCGATTGATAAATTTCCTTTCATTCTCCGTTATTACTGGTACGCATCCGTGTGGATGCGGGCCAACCCGTGGATGCCCGTAATGGTAATTCTCATCCCACTTACCATTTACTTTGCTCGGAACTCTGCATTTCTTAAGCCCATCATGCAACGAATCATCATGGGGTGGAGCGTAAGCCGTAAATTAGTATTGGGGTTTAACAGCGTGATTGTAGTGTATTTTATGCCAGCCCTTGTCCGTTCGGGGCTCCCCACGTACCGGGTTCTCCAATATCTGGCAGATTGTATCAACAATCCCACACTGTCCAACATGTTTCGCATTGCTGCCCAAGAGCATGAAGAAGGTATCCGCATGAGCCAAGCGTTGGAAAATATCCCCTTCCGCGCCTCGTTTGTAAATGCCATTTCGGCAGGCGAATCCACGGGCGCCATTGCCGACAGGGTAGAAGATTTACAAGCCCCCTACGGAGTGGAGTTGGAGCGGAACATCAAAAGTGTGGTGGGCACACTTAAGTTTATCGTGATGGGCATCCTGTTGCCCTTCTTCATCGTTTCAACTTACACTGCGCTGGTAGGGCCCATATTTGCCCTTATGGAGTACTAAATATGGATATGGTTCTGCTCACCAAACGCGGCATCTCCTTCCAAAGGCTCAAACGGGGTGAGCAAACGGTTATATTGATACCCGCTCCCGAGCAAATTAAAATTTACAAAGATGTATCAGATACCTCGACCATTGCCGAGCGTTATGGGTCATCCAGCCAAATACCCTTGTGGCGCCAGCAAGAAGGCCAAACGGTGGTGTACGGTATTTTACCCGAATCCCTCTCTCAGCGCCGTCAAGCCATGAAGGTGTATTTGGCCCATGATTTTGCCCCTTCAAATACCACGGCTTTTTATTATGTGATGGACCCCCGCTGGGTGGTACACGGCCAGCGGGAGGTAGACGACGAAGGCCGTGAAGGCTGGCAGGTTATTCTTATGAAAGCGCCGGATGGTGAAGGCCCTGCTGAAATGATCCAAGAATCAGCCTCCGAACTGATGATGGAAAACGCCGAAAGCCGTTTGGTTGTTGCTGTATATGAAAATATGGGGTTGCTGGAAGAACTGAAAGACAAATTAAAGCCTCTTTCTGTTCAACCCGTACCGTTTTCATCCCTCAAACCAGGCCCGCGGGCGCGCCCGTTGTATCTGCAACGGGATTTTACGCCGCTGATGCTGCTGGGTTCGCTCCTCGCGGCCTTGTGCTTGGTATCGGCTATATTTTATTGGATGATGTACTGGAAAGAAACAGCGCGTTTAGAAGACGAGATGGAGTTGGTTCGCAACCAGATTATGAACATCCAAATCAACCAAAGCATCGGTAATTTAAGAGAGCCCGATGCCATGCTCTCCAGCATGCAAAAAGCCTTCAACCAAAAGCCATCAGCCATTATGTCGGCCGCCTCTACCTTTGGTAAAGAATTTGGTGAGCTTGAACAGTTGGTGTTTGATACGGCTTCTAATAACAAAGCTGGCAACGAGGCTACGGCAGTACGCCCCATTTTACCAGGCCAACACGTGGTGCAGGTTATGGTGAGTAAAATCACGAACAAGCTTTTGGTAGACCAAGAACGCCTGGCCCAGATTTTGGTAAACAAAACCCCGTGGATACGCCGAGTTGAAAACTTACCCCAAGGCCAAGCCGAATTGGTGATGGATGTGGTGCTGCAAACCGAGCAACCCGGAGAAACCCCATGAAGACAGGGATGACACGCGCCAGTTTTCGTAACACATGGGTTTTATCCACGCTGCTTATTTTGGGGCTGGCGTTCATGGCTTTTCAAAACGGCCAATCGGAACAAGAAACCATTGCCAACAACACGTTCCAGCTGAATGCGTTAAGGTCGGAGCTCGACAACGCTGCCCGCCGCTCGATAGCCTTGGAAGAACTAGATAAACTCACCATTAATGAAAAAACGGCAACACGGTTGGATATTTTGCGCCACTTGGGGTTAGAGCAAAGCGGGTATGATTTTCAGGTAAACGCCCGCCAAATGAAAACCGTAGGCGATGGCAACCTGTACCTGCGGGTTGTGAAATTGCAAATGGATTTACCTTACGGTGAAGCTATGGCGCTGGTAGACCGCCTTCATGAAACCCGTAAAATCGTTATCAGTAAGATTGAAATGAAACGTTCCGGAAAACCCGGTGACAACGTTTATATGATTCTAGAAGGCACCATTTATGGGTTGGAGAAAAACGATGTTCAAGCATAGTTCTCTCATTCTTTTATCCCTTATGCCATGGGTTTATGCCAATGCCCAAAGTGTCGAGGCCGAATGGCGGGTTACCAACACAGAAAGCCCGACAGTTGTACCAGCTTACGCGGGGCAAGCTAACCCGTTTCCCACCATTACCGAGCAGGTGGTTGTTGTAGCCCCAACCCCCGAGGTAAGTGAAGCCGACCTTAAAAACCGCGAGAAAGCCGATATTCTCCAGCAAGCCCGTAATATCATTAACGGGAACCAAGCGTTTGTAGCGAATTTGGATAACATTCAATTTGATGGCTACATGGAGGGTTTGCGAGGTAAAAAAGTGTTGATGAAAGGGTCTTGGATCGGTATCGGGCAAACAATCAATGTTCCCGTCAAAGGGGCTAAAAATGCCTATGCCATGCTGGAAAAACTCCAAGCGTTGGATGTTTCCTTGGCCAACCAAGTGAAAGCCGAGTTGGACGCCAAACTGATTAAAAAAGCCGTAACAGACATAAAAGTTGTTGATATTACAAAAGAGAAGGTAACCTTGGTAGAAGGTTCTCAGCGTTACGAGGTAAGAATAAAACCTTCTACCTTGTGAGGCTACCTATAAGAAGAATGAAGGAGAGCCCGTACCGTGCAAGCCATGTTGATTTTCGCCCTGTTTGGAGCGTTCATGGCAGCCATTGCAGGTATTATTTCATCGGCAACCGATAGTACTTTGCAAATGATGAAAAACCAAGTTGCCCAAGCACGGAGCTACTTTGACAGTGCGGAAAAAGTATGGCTGTACAACACCGTACCCGCACACTTGCAAATTCCGTTCAATTCATGCCCCGATGGTACCAACTACGGGGTCCACGATGTCAAATCGTACCTGTGCCAAAACCAGATTGCCAAACTTGCCCAATGGTTGGGGTCTCAACAGGGCACCAAAGACCCTTGGAAAAACGATATTACAGGCTATGTCCTCCGCAAAGAAGTTCCTATTTACGCATCCGCCCCCGATTACGTGGTGTCGGTACCCGTAACGGCCATGGTGTTGGTATCCCCAGGGCCCGACCACCGTTTGGCACCAGCGTTGCAAGCCGATATCAACGCGTTGTCGGGCAGTTCTCAAATTAGGGATGTTTTGCGTATTGCGGCGCCCAACCCAACGACATGCTCTGTGGCAACCGACGGTAGTTGTGATGATATTGTCCATACCTTCAGCGATATGAGCGCCCAGCAAAACCGTTGGCGTGGTGTTCAAGCGGCGGTAGACCGTATTGGTTCGGCCGCTGGCCGAGATTACGGCATGCAGTTTCGCAGTTTCCAATCCCAGCTTCCGGGTATTTATGCGGCCAACATTGCAAGCTTGTTCGATGCCAGCGGTAACTTGTCGGTAACCGCAAGCAACATCAACTTGTGGAAAAGCCAAGGCGTATCTCCCCCCACGTTTAACGATATCGACTTGAACGACCCCGAAGAGCGTGTACGTATCGGTGTGGATGCCGAGTTTGAGTATATTACCAACTCCGTCAGCGACGGCGGGAGCAGCTTGGCGTTGGCGTTTGCCGTATCAGATAGCCCAGGCGGTTACCAGGATGTTCTCACCATTTCCCTTTCCAACAGCGCAAGCCCTTGGGGACTGTGGGATACACAGGGTGGTGTTCTTAAGTACCAAAACATTGTCAGTTTCACCCTCGTCAACTAAGGAGATACGTATGAGCCACAAACCGTTCTTGTCCAAAGCGGGTTTTTCACTCCCCGAGATTATCCTTGTGGTGTCGGTCATGGCCATCATCGCCAGTTTGTCGGCCCCTCCCTTGATTGAGTTTATGAAACGTCGGGATATCCAGGTGGAAGAAAACACCCAAAACGAAATCGTGAAAGCGATGAAACTGTACTTGGCGGATAGAAATACATTGCCTGCCGATACCAGCCTCACATGGGCCGACGAAGTTGCCCGTTACACCAATCTTTCGGCCCAGCAGATTGCGAACGATAAATGGGGCAAACCCCGTGTGTATGTGCGGTTGGTGGTTACCGAAACGTTTTTGGGTACGCCGGTGGATATTTTTTACGTAACTCTTCACTCATCAGGCCCCAATCGTAAGGCCGAAGGCGGGGCCGCCACCGCAGGGGGCGAAACCATTGCAAACAGCGGTATTTCAACCAGCAGCAACAATTTTGATGCCCTGACCTCGACAGGGTGGTGGAAAAACAAGGCAACCGATACCGTCCGGATTGATAGTTTTGTGGCGGCACAACCCGCTGTCGACGACATGATGATTCGCTTCACCGATTACGCCGATAAAATCGCAAAATACAACACGTCGCTTGAACGCTTGCAACGGATCTCCGAAGCTTTGGAGGTGTACTCCACAACCAAATATAACGAGGCAGCCATTGCTTGCATGACCGTGCCTTGCACGCCATCGGCCGAGAAATATATTTACTATCCCCGCTCGAACGACGGGGCCACAAACCCAGCCAGTTACTACGGAAGCAACACCGCAACCGACTTAACCACCTACAACAGCGGCAACGCTATTTATAACAGCGATACCGACGATACCAACCGACGCACCCACATGATTAACTTGATGCGGATTTTGGGGCTGCCCGATGAATACTGCTGCAATGCCATGGAAAACATTACGGGCACAAAAAACGAAGTTCCTTTCTTCTACTTCAGCAACCCTCGCCCACGTACGGCCGCGGGCTGCGGTACCCGGCCCGACCCTGCTGTGGGCCGTACCTTGCCCGCCCGTATGACTGTGAAAGGCATTAACGAGGACACCAACGTGTGCGGCTAACCGAGCTGGCAGACGTGTGGGTTTACGTAGGTCAGGCCTACCCTTGGGTAGCTCCAATGCTTGGAGCATTGTTAGGGGCTGTCGCGGGTTCGTTTCTCACCTGCGCATTAGCCCGTATTCCCCGTGGAATCTCGTTGTGGCACCCGCCAAGCCAATGCGATACCTGCCAGCGCACGTTGGGTGTGGTAGATTTGATTCCGATTGTATCGTGGGTGGTGTTTCAAGGGAAATGCCGTAAGTGCAACGCATCTATTGGTAGCAGCGTCGTGTTGTGGGAGATTGTTTCCACAGCGGTGGGTGCTGGGTTGGGGTGGTGGTGGGGTCTGGCATGGAGTACGTTTCCAGCTCTTCTGATAGGCCTTTCCCTCTATGCAACAGTGGTACTGCTTATAAAAAAGGCATCTTGATGCTGATTTCCCACATACAGGTTTGCAAAAGCCCCCCAGGCTTAGGCTAAGGCTTGGTAAAATCCCACCATTCCCGCACAGTATGGGGGTATGAACAAGGTCTGGTCACGGTGCTGCATTCCCACCGCGTTGGCGTTAAGCCTCGCGGGGTGTATGGTTGCATCGCAATCCCAAACCAGTCTTGGCGATTTCCAACTCCCCACGGCCCAACAAAATCAAGCCCAACAAACGGTGGTGGTAGAAAATCGCATGGCGGCGCTGACGCCCATGGTTCCAGCCAGCAAGCCAATCCCGCGCAGCCTTGTGTTGCTCCGCCGGACCGAACCTGTGGAACGACCCCCAAGCCCGGAAGAGTTGGAAGCCAAAATCCAACGCATGGCCGGTGCCTTGGTGGCCGAGCGGGAGCAGGCTATTTTGGAAGCCGCCGCCGCTGCCAGCGCCCAACAAGCGGGCTTGATTGCTGCCCAAACAGGCCAACAACTGGCGGCCTCCGAGCAACGGTTGAAGCAGTACAGCGATGCCTTAACCCAGCAAGTGGCCACCGAAACCAAAACCTACGCCGCCCAAAATACCCAAGCCACGGCCGACCAATTGAAAACCTTTGCCGAGGAAGCCGCCGCCCGCGCCGCCATGGCGGCCCAGCAAGCCGCCACTGCTACCTCCGAGCAACAAGCCAAACAAGCCGAAGCCCGCAGCAAAGCCTTTGTGGTGGGCGAGCTGGCCACGCGTGAAAGCATCACCGCCGCCAAACTGGGCGAACTTTCCGCCCAAGCCAGCGCCTCCGAAGCCCGTACCAAGGCGTTGCTAGAAACATCGTCCGCCCAACTGGCCGCGCTTACCCAAACCACGTCGGCCCAGCTTTCGGCGCAACAACAGGTGTTGGCGGCGCAACTTTCCGCCCAGCAGCAAACGGCCAGCGCTACCAGCTCGGCTAAGTTGGAAGCCCTTGCCGCCAGCAACAACGCCTACTGGCAATCCACCCAAAGCCAATTGGTGGGGTTGGATAACCAAACCACCAAAGCCTTGGCCGATGTGCGCATGCAACTGGCCGCCGCCAGCCAGCAAGGCAAAGAATATGCCCGCCTCCAGGCTTTGGAAGCCCAGCTGAAGGCCCAGCAAAACGCCATTGCTACCGCCCAAACCGAGGCCCAGCAAGCCGAATCCCGCGCCAAAACCTTTACAGCCGAGCAGATGGCCGCCCGCAACGAAGTGATAGGAAGCCAGATTGCGGCGTTGAAAGAAACCACGGGCATACGGTTTGATACCAACCAAAAACTTACCGAAGCCAAATTGGAAAACGTGGCCACGCGCCTGAACGCGGCGGACGCCCAAACTCGCACCGAACTGGCCGCTAACCAGAAGGTGAACGAAGCGCGGTTCTCCAACGTGGTATCAAAATTGGAGCAAGGCCAACAGTTGACCAAAGCCGAATTGACCCAACTTCAGCAAGCAACAGCCAGCCAGCTAGGGGCCTTGGATAAGTCCACCGCCGACCGCATCCAAAACTTGGCCGATAACACCCGTACTGGCATCCAATGGCAGCAAGATATGACCGCCGCCCAATTGGCCGCGCTGGATGATAAAACCCAATCCAATCTGCAAGCCATTCAACACACCACGGGCAGCCAGTTTGAAGCCATGAACGCCATTCAAGCCGCCCGCCACCAAGCTACGGTGCAACAGCTGGCAGGCGTGCAAGAAGCCACCAACGCCAAACTGGACGCTGCCGAAATGGCCAGCAGCTTGCGTAATGCCCAAACCGTGCAACGGCTGGAAGATTTGGAACAGCTTACCGCCAGCAACCAACGCCTGATGCAAGCCGAAAGCCGCCGGATGGCCAGTGTGCTCTCGCAATACACCGATACCCAGTTTGCGGCCCTTTCCCAGCAAACCGATGCCACCATCGCCCATGTGGCCAGCGTGGGTAAAATGGATGTGGAAGACCTCCGCCACGATACCGCCAATCAATTGAAAACCTATTATCAAGCCGCCAAGCTGAAATCGGAGCAGCTCACCAAAGCCACCGAAACCAAGCTTGCTAACCGTATCGCCCAAGCCCAAACGGAAAGCGAAACCAAGCGCCTGAAACCGGAACAGGTGAAGGCCATGGCGAAAGAAACCTTTGCCGAATCCGCCCCCGAAGTCCGTGCGGTAACGTTGCAAACCTTGGCCGATGCCCAAGATTACATCCGCACCGTGGCCAGCAACGCCGTGAAAGATGGCGACCCCGAAATGGGCAAAGCCCTGCAGAAAGCCGCCCGCGACGTGATTGTGAAAGACAAAGATATCGTGTTCGCCATGCGCAAAGTGGCCGACAAACAGTTGGAAAAACGTTTGGTGGAACTCAACCAACCCACAGGCCCCGTGAAAGACGCCCAAGGCCGTACCACCGTGTACAGCGCGGGGGATGACGTGAGCATCAACAGCAAAGGTTTGGGTGTGGCGCCGATTGGTGGCGATGCCGCCATTGAACCCGCCGCGGGCGACGTGAAACTGGCTGGCCTTGCCAAACCCAGCATGATGAAGGCCCGCCAGCGCCAAGATTGGATTGATTTGCGCAAATACCGCGTTATTGTGCACGAAGACGGTAAAACCTTGCCTCAACTGTTGGGCGACGTGATGGGCAAAGCCGAAACCTACACGGGACCGTGGGAAGTCAAATGGAAGATTGACCCCAAAAACAACGATGTGCTGAACGAAAAATTCAGTTTGGATGCCGAAACCACGTTTGAAGAGTTTGTGAACTATTTAGCCAACTACATGGTCAACGCCCGCGGGGTTAAGCTATCCTTCAGCTTGTTTGATAGCGAACGGGTGCTGGTGATCAGTGATTAAGAACAATAACCTTCACCGCTGCATGCTCGTAGGGGCCAGCTTGGCTTTGCCCAGTTTGGGGTTTGCCTTGGCGGAACGCCTCCCCGCCATCGAACGCGGTGTGAAAGACGGCGTGGTGATAGCCGAAACCCGCATGGCCCAAGGCGATAGCTCGGTGATTGATGCCCTTGGCCAACCCGCCGATTGCAACGGCCCCGCCCTGCAGGTGAAAGTGGCCAGCGCCTTGGGCGAAAGCCACGCCCTGTACGATGCCAGCGGCGAACCCTGCAGCGATGCCAGCTTGTTGTTTGATGGCACCAGCGCCCTGGGCCAGCGTGCGGCCGACCCCGCCGTGCAAATTGGCTTTGTGGATGCTTTGGGCGCGTTCCCCGCCGAAACCCTTCCCGCACTCCCCCGCATTGTGGTGAACAGCGACCTCATGCCCGCCGACGCTCCGTTGGCGACACCTACTAACCCCGTGGGCGCCCCAGCGGCCGATCCCTTGGCGGAAACCATCCGTGCCTGGCAAGGCAACGTGGCCCAACTGGACGACCAAACCCAACGGGATGAGATTATCGGCCAAGGCGAAGCCACCCAAGCTGCCTTGCGGAGCCTAGACCGTCAAACCGTGGATGTTTCCAGCCAGCACGACAAAGTGAACACCCTGCTGGCCAGCCTGCGGGAAAAAGAACGGGAACTGGCCGCCGCCGAAGCCCGCGCCAAATCCAGCCGCTTGAACAGTCAACAGCAACGGAGCATGGCGGAAGCCACGCTCACCAAAGCCCAACAGGCCGAACAAGCTATGCGGGCGGAACTTCAAGCCGCCAAAGAGCGCTTGGCCCTGCAAGAAACCCAAAACCAACAATTGGCCGCCAGCAAAGCGAAGCAGGAAAAACTCCTTACGGGCCAAATCGCCTCCATGGGGGATGATTTGAAAGCGGCGGAAGCCAAAGCCAACGCCGGCCGCCAAGAGCTGATTGCCCAAGCCGCCGCCAAAATTGCCGAAGCCGAAGCCTTGGCCAACACCGCCCGCCTGCAGGAGGCCGATGCCAAAGCCCGCGAAGCCGCCCGCCTGAAACAAGAGGCCGAAACCATGCTGGCCCGCGCCATGGATTTGGCCAACAACAAGGCCGTGATTGCGAGCGGTATGGAAAACATCTCTCCCAAGGCCGCCCCTATGGCGCTGATGGACGTGCCCGTGGTGTTCCATGCCACCAACCAAACCCTGCCGGAGTTGCTGCAAGCCATCGTGAAGCAAGCCGAACCCCAAGCTGGCGCATGGAAAGCCGATTTCCAACTGACCAAAGCCAACAGCTTTATTTTATCTGAAAAATGGAGCCTCACCGCCGAAGCCCCCGTGAAAGACCTGCTGGATATCCTTACCCAGCAAATCCAAACCGCCCATAAAGTGAAACTCACCTTCACCCAGTTTCCTCAAGCACGGTTGGTGGTGGTGACAGATAACTAACAACGACATCGTCGTCATGGCGAGCGCAGCGTGGTCATCTCAAGCCAAGAGGTATAAACAAGGGTTAAGGGGGCGCTAGCCCCCTTACGCCGCAGGCGTCATTCCGGCCGCAGAGCCGGAATCCAGAGCTCACAACGAAGCCACCATAAGGCATATTTTTGGTGCTATAAAGCAACACCTGCCTCCTGCTACCTGCTACCTGCCTCCTGCAAGGCCTTGCAAACCTCGCCCGCCGCCCCATAATGTATCTAACCAAAGGAGAAACAACCTATGAAATTATCGTCCAACGCCCTTCTGACTGTAGCCTTAGTGGCTGTTCTAGTACTGGTGGGAACAGATGTACATGCCCAAACAACTGGTGTTCTTTATACAAAAACGCGTGATTTAGTTACTGGAAATATTGGGTTCTTTATTGGCCTGCTGCTTGCAGTATGGGGTATCTGGACTTGGGTTGTAAAACAAGAAACCATGGCTGGAATTTTTATGATTGTGGGTGGTGTTTTGATTACCATTTCTCCGGGTGTACTTAACTTTATGAGCAGTATTGTTAACCCTGTTGCTAAGCTTGGTGCAACATCACTCACAGAAGTTAAAGGTTCTAATGAAACTAAAGATTTGATTGGTATTGGTAGTGGGCAGTAAATGATTAAAAAACTAAATATCTTGTGTGTGGGGCTGCTGATATTTCAGCCCCTTTTTGTTTTTGCGGCTGAGTCTGATGTTGCAGGTAGTCGTGAATTGAGTGCATTGAGCAATGTTGTAACAGGCCAGTTAGGTTTTTTTGTAGCCCTTGTGTTGGCCATATGGGGTATTTGGAAAATGTTTGTGTCTGGGGAAAATGCGGCAGGTTTCATTCTGTTAATTTGCGGCGCGGCTCTAACAATATTCCCTGGGATATTTAATTTTGCTGAAAGTATAGTTGTTCCATTTGCAAAAGCGATTACAGGTGGTTGATATTTTATTATGAATGCCCGCCCCGTCCCCCGCAACATTGACCGCCCCAACCGTATCCCCGAATACGTCATTACATGGACGGCATCTTACTACGGCACCATGTTTGTCTCCCGTGAAGCCATTCTTGCCTTTTTGATTTCCTTCATGGCCGTCTACCTCATGTACCGCTTCACGCTGGAAAAGCCCGAAGGCATCATGATGCGCATGCTGTACAAATACGTGCAAATCGGCAAGCTGCGGCCAAGCCCACGGTTTGTGAAACGGTTTGAGCTGTCGTGAGTGAGGGGCTAGTCTAAGGTTGTGTCATGAGGGGGAGGGGGTTAAGGGGCGCAGCCCCTTACGCCGTAGGCGTCATTGCGAGCGAAGCGCGGCAATCTCCCAAGCTTTGAGTTGACAGATTGCCGCGTCGGACGCGCTCCACGCGCTCCCTCCTCGCAATGACGCTCCGCGTTATAAGGGGGTAACCCCCTTAACCCCCAACTTGTCGTGGGTTAGCTATATCTTACCTAAAGACTGTATAAAATTTCAGGAAGGTTATGCAGAAGTTTGCAAAATGCTCTATGGACTAAAAAATCGTAAACGCTAACGACATCTGCGTCATGCATCTTGGCGCTTGATTCTTGCATGTTTAACAAGCATTCCCTCGCTATATACAATGTTCCGCGCTAGTCTGAGCTCATGGATTTTGTCGCCCGCGCCGGTTCGTTTATCGATCGTGCCCACCGTATGGCAGGCGTGCTGCTGCTGATTGTCATTTTACAAAGCCTGATTATCATCAACCAATGGAACAACAACAACGACATGGCCGAGCAATTGCGCTACGTGGCCGTGCGCATGCCTGTATATGTGGTACCCGGCGCCACCCGCGGGATTTACAGCCCCACGGAAGACGATTTGCTGATTAAAGCCTTTGTGGATCAAGTCACCCAAAGCTTTAAAACTTTCACGTACGAAACATTGCCCAACCAGTACCAAGAAATGAAACAGTTCTTCACCCCCCAAATGCTGGTGAGTGCGGAAGGGTATTTCAGCAAGGCCTTGCGGGATAGCCAAGCCGACCGCCGCAGCAGCCTGTTCATCCCCGACCATCAAAGCATGAAGGTGGAGAAGGGGACTGAAAATGGATTGGAGGTGCGGGGCGTCACCATCCGCGGCAGCCTGCAAACCGTGATTGCCGGCAGTGTGGTAGAGAGTTTGCCCATTGAAATTGTTTTGAAAATCCAAAAATCCATGATTTCCAAAGCCAATCCGTTCGGGTTCCAGCTGGCCGAATACCGCGAACGCGCGGTTTCCCAGCAATCGGCCCAGCCGTTTATCCCCCAGCCCAGCCTTGAAGGAGGTACGCCCCAATGATGATGTTTGTACGTATGATGGTGGTGGCCTTGCTGCTGCCGTTGGCGGGGTTTGCCGATACCATGGTGTGGCGCGGCCCTACCCAAAGCCTCACCATCGGCCTCTCGCAAGATGACATTGCCCACATTGAAATGCCCGAAGCCATCACCAATGTAACTTTGGAAAACCAAGATTACGTGGATGTGCTGGTGGTAGAAGGCTACAACAACCGTGCGTTCCGCATGCGCAGCCTGCTCCCTAAAATGGCCACACGGATGTTTTTAACCGGCGCCAGCGGCAACACGTACATTGCGGTGCTGACCACCGATGTCCCTTACCGTGCTTTCGTGCAGGTAGTGAATGGACTGGAAGTTGACAACGTGGCCCGCAAAGTGAGTAAAAAATTTGGCCCGACCGATATGGTGCGCGGCATGGCCACCAACACGGATATGCCTGGCGTGCAGCGCGAAACCTACGTCATCCCCAACTGGTTCAAAGGTGGTGGATTGACGTTTGACCTCTCGGAAGTGTGGCAATCTCCCAAGCTCACAGGTATTGTGGTGAACGTGCGGAACGATACCCCTGCCGCCAACGAGGTGAACCTTCCCGCCATCACGCTCCCCCGTACCGACGAGTGGGGAACCCTGCGCTACGCCAGCATGGAAAACCTTCGCCTCGCCCCCAGCGGCCGCGCCAATGACCGTGGCGTGATGTTTCTTATATTCGTGCGTTAACCCTTGACAACCGCATCCAACCAAACTAGATTGTCTGCACGGTTAGTTGGGTAACTAAAAAAAGGGCGGCTGCGTTAACAGTCCGCCCTTTTTGCTTATCTGCGGATGATAAGGACGATGGTGAATCGTACCTTGCTCAACCACAGAAGCAAGGCACCATAGAGGTCCATGGTTATGCTCCTTTCGGTTAGGTTGGGTACGGAGCACCACGCCACTACGGCCATTATTTTGTATCATAAATCAAATATCCCTGCAACAGCCGGATGCTTAATTTCAATGCATGTGACGGTAAGTTTATATCTCCCACTCGCCAAACCTATCGTGGTGCCCTATAAGTAGATGATGCTGCTGCGCGCCGCCCTGATGTTACTCTGCCTGCTGGCCCCTGTGGCCCATGCCGACTATGAGCGTGACCCCTACAGCGCCACCATTGCCCGCGAAAGCTGGAACCTGATTGGCCGCACCGAACAAACCAACAATATCCCCGCAGGCTTACTGCACGCCATGAGCCTCACCGAAACGGGCCAAGGCATGAGCGGCTGGATGATGCCCTGGCCCTACACCGTGGGCGTTAACAGCCCTGGTAAAAAAGATTACCTCAAACTCCAGCATGCCCTGAACGACCTTGCATGGTTCCGCAAAATGGGGTTCGCCCGGTTTGATGTCAGCGCCGGTGGTAAATCCGTGAACGGCCTCAAGGTGGATGCCGCCGCCGTGCTGTTCAACCTGTACCCTACGGCCACCAGCTACACCATCAAGCCCCAGCCCTACGGCCGCCGGTTTGCCAACGCGGTGGAAGCCCGCGCCTTTGTGGATAAAATGTTCAGTTTTGGCCATAAAAATTTGGATTTGGGCCTCATGCAAATCAATTACAAAGTGCACGGTTCCAAATTCCGCAGCGTGAACGACCTGTTCAACCCCGTGGTGAACGTGAATTACGCCGCCAGCTACCTGCTGGAACACAAACAAACCCGCGATTGGTGGGGCAGCGTGGGCCGCTACCACAGCGCCACTCCCACCTACGCCCGCAAATACATTACCAGCGTGTACAAGTGGTACAAACGGGTTCATGACTTCAACAATGGTCGCCAGATTGCGGCGCGGTAGGGCTTGAAAGTGTCAGATCAGTTCCCCATATACCCTATAAAGGTAATGTAAAAGGAGCAAAATCATGATTAAGCTTGGAAATGTGACTATGGATGCCGAACGTTTAAAGTCGGTTATTCAAACCTTTCATGATGATCAAATTGAAGAAATGGCCTATTGGTTTTCATCGACCCTTGGATTTGGGTTACCCGAAGGTCATTCAAATGTAAAAGAAGCTCTTCTTTCTATTATTGATGAGAAAAGGATTCATCCAGAACTTGCAACAGCTCTTTACGCTGCGTTTATTGGTATGCGCATAGAAGAACAACGTGAAAAAGCACCAGAGAAGAAGCATTTTCGGATAACACGATTTGGTATTGTTGAAAAAGAAACGTCAAAAACTTTCCGTATTGTTGATGATGGCCGAGATAATGAGCGCAGTTAATATCTTGTCTATGATCTTTGATCTCATACCTCTGACCATCTTCCCACACCCCCGTCAGTTTTCGAACCCTCAATCCTGACATCCCTCCCACACCTCTGCTAAGGTGCCCATAACAACAAAAAGGGTACTTTCGTATGGCCAAAGCCAAACCTACCAAGGCCGCCAAGCATGTTGCCAAGGCTGCGCCTAGTGAGGTGGTTAAGGCGAAGGCCAAACCTGTCGCCATGCCTGCCGAGGACGACCTGAAAGCCGCCGACGAAGGCTACCAACTGGCCCGCAAAGATGCCGCCAAATACCTTCACAGCCGCCGCCAAGCCATGTTTGCCCTCTCCCGCCGTTACCATTTGGAACCCGAGGATGTGGAGCAAGAAGGTTTTGAAGTGCTGCTCACCTGTTTGCGGGATTTCAAACCCCAGTACACCAAAGCCAACGGCGAAACCATTCACGTACTGTTCAACACGTTTTTTGGCAGCCGGTTGGATGGCAAGGCGCTGGAACTCCGTAACCGCGACCCCGAATACCAAGCCCGCCAAGCGCATTTGGAAGATATGTCGGAGGCCGATAAAACAGCTTTCCGCCAAGCCCCGCCGTTGTTAGTGCAACATCTCGACCAACAAACCTCCATGCAAGAACACCTTACCAGCGAGGCCTCCAACGCCCGCCGCAGCAATCAGGTGAGCACGGCCATGAAGATTGCCCACGACAGCTTCATTGATAAAAAACTCAACCAGCTGATAGCCCAAGAGCGCGATGACAAACGCCGCGCTGCCCTGATGCATGTGAAGGTGGGCGGGGTGAGCAGCTTTGACGACATCGCCTACCACTTTGGGGTGACGGACAGCCGCGCCAGCCAGATTTTGAACGACCTGATGGACGCCTTTTACGTGCAACGCCTGCTGGATGGCGACCTGAAAAGCGTGGCGTACGATTGGAAAAAACTGAAAATGCAGCCCAAACGCGCCGCCCGCCTTCTGGAAGACGCCGTGGCCAACAGCACGCGGGAACGCGCCAGCGAAATTGTGGCCGCCTTTGTGGCCGATTACCCCGAGGCGAAAAGCCTGCCGTTACCGGAACTCACGTCGGAGGCATCTGCCTCCGCCCCCGCCAAACTCACCACCGCAGGCACGGGCCGCACCTTTGCCGACCCCTTCACGGTGGACGACGATGCCCGCTACCCTTTGCTGGGTCTGGAATGGCGCAGCGTAGCCAGCCTGAACCCCCTGCACGTGCCCTTCCGCAACGGAGCAGATGACGCCCACGAGCAACCCCACATCACCACCATCATGGCCACCGAGGCCGACCAATGGCCGCTCATCATCACCCACGAAGGCGGCGTGGTGGATGGCCAGCGCCGCTGGCATGCTGCCCAGCAGCGCGGCAAAGATAAAGTGCTATGCTTGGTGCGCCAAGTGCCCGAGCACGATGCTAAAATCATGCGTGTAGTAGCCAACTTGCGGCAAATCAAAGCCGACAAAATGGACGTGTACTTTGCCATCAGCGCCCTCAGCGATTTAGGGCTCTCCCAACAACGCATCGCTGCCGCCCTTGGTATTTCGCGCCCCAACGTGATTGTTTACGCCAAGGTGAAAGACAAAGCCACGCCCAAACTCCGTGCGTTGTTTGAGGATGGCTTCATCCAAATTACCAACGCCAGCGCCAGTGTGGATTTACCCGCCACCGCCCAAGACGGCATGGCGGAGTTCATCCGCAAACACGGTGCCACATGGGGCAAAGGCCCCCAGTTTAACGAGGTTTACGAGGCCGCCGCCTCGGGCAAACTCTCCAAACTGGCCGCCATGCAACCGGAGCCTCAAGCCCCCAACACGACCGCAGCACCAACTCCCGCATGGGCGCCCGTTCCAGTATCCACCGCCATGGCCGTGGCCCCGGCCGACCAAAACGTGGTGCAAGCCCTGCGCAACCGTCAAACCGCCATGGAAACTGCCCTGCGCGACGCCGAAACCTGGGGCCAACAGCGGGAAGGGGTAGTAGCCCGCCAAACGTCAGAAATCACGGATTTAAAACAACAACTCGATGCCCTCAAGCGCGAACTTCAAGCCCACGACTTGCTGAAATACGGCGACGAAGCCACGGTGGCGGGTTTGATGAAAGAAATCAAAGGTTTTTACGCGGTGGTGGAACGCTTGGCTGGCGCCAGCTACCAACTGGATAAAGCCCATAAATCCCTGCGCGGCCAACCGTTAAGCTACAAACAAATCCAAGAGGTTCAAACGCTGACCGACACCATGGAAGCCAGCCTGTCCGCCCTGCGGGTGGAGCTTTCCAGCAAAAACCGTCGTTAAAACGTGTCGTCATGGCGCTTGTCCTCCGTAGCCTTGGCGAAGGAGGAAGCATAGTCATCTCATGCCAAAGGCAAATCCTGTAACTAGTAACCTGTCCCGCCACACCCCCACCCTCAAAACCCGCCCTACCCCTTGAACCCGCCCCCAAACCATCCCATCCTGTACCTATGGCCCCAAAAAACCTAGGCTCGTGCGCGCATCTCATCACCGTTGTGGTGGTGGTGCTGTCTCTCACACTCTCTACACTGGTGCCGCAGGCGGCAGTGGCGGGCGGGTATTCCGGCAGCTACGAAAGCGGCAACCCCTCCCGTGGTAACTTGGGTGGATTTATCCCCAATTATGGCGGCGAGAGCGAACTTTTCAGCGTTAAATCGAGTAGTGGCGTCGGCGCAAACCTGGGCTGCGGAATGATGAACTACATGGATTTCGTCAAAGCCACGTTCAATGTGTCGGATATGGCTGATCAGTTTAAGGGTATGATGCAAACATTTATGGCTAAGATTTTGTTAACATATTTAATGTCATTTCCTCCCATTGCAGCCGCATACGATGCCATTAACTGGTTGGCCGATGCTAAGGCTAAGGTGTTTAACCAAAGTTGCGATATTGCCGAAGCCCGTAAAGACGGCGCCAAGTTGTACAAAGGGATTTGTAACGATGCGTACAGCGCAGCAAAAACAGGTGATTGCACGAATATAAATTCTGTTGATCCTATGAGAGCCATCATGTTTTGCGAACAAGCGTTGAAAGATGGGCCTGATGTCTTCATTACCCGCTGCATGGCAAACTCGGAGCCTTTAAAACCTTTGATTGCTGCGGCTGATAAGGCTCTCCAACAGGTTAAAGAGGAGTTTTTTGGTGATCCTGTAGGTTGTCATAGAGGAGATATCTGCGACAGTGCAGAGGCTCCAGGTGCAGGAAGCAAGGTTGTAGCAGGTTGCTTGGCCATGAGTTACATGCCTCGGATTTGTTTTGAAGCAAATGGAAGTCTTGGAAACAAGGGTATGGGTGGTAGTAAATGTGTTGGAGGTAAACGGCGTAAGCCACCTATCTCTATGGATGGAGTAACTCAAGCCTTTATCCAATATAGCATGTACACGATGGATGCCTGTGGGCGTGTGTGGGATGATATCCGCAAGGCCGACCCCAATATGGAAGCTTCTACCATTGAGAAAATTGGTACTGAGGCCATTGCTTTAGCTAATACTGACCAACTCACAATGTCCTCCAACCAAGTGGCACCATTAGCCCAAGGACCTCTGAAATTAGCCTTTACCGATATGTCTCTTGTTCTGAAAGCGTTTGGGGCGACGGCAACGAACGAATCCCGCAACAAAATGCTCCAAGATTATGTGGATAACGAGCTGCCGGGGATTGATTTGAACGGCCCCAGCAAAGAGTTGTTGAACCCCTTGCGGATGTGCAAATTTGTGGCGGAAGCTGCCCGTGCTGAAATGGCGTTGCAGGGTAAAAACGCTCAGATATCTGATCCAGAAATGGGCGGTAAAGTGGATGCTGCCCAGTTCTTCAACCTTCCCAGCACAGGAGAAACTTCTGACAAGTTGGCGGCCGATGGGTTGGATGCCCAAACAGCTGCCCTGATGTTGGAATATACCTTTGGTTACATTGTGAATGTTCAAGGTGGAATTAACATGACCAACCCTGTTGCTATGTCTAAGTTAGCGTTAAGTTCGGGCAGAGTGTGGGGTGATTGGGCGAGTGATAGAGGTATGGATGTTTCATGCATGGGTATGGATAAAATCTTGGACTATTTAAATGGTGTAATTATAAAAGCTCAAACCACAGCTGGGTCTCAAAATGTAACTAGTGGAAGTACCACAACCAAAGAAGGTGCAGATACAAGTACAAAAGCATGTAATGCACCTATTGAGGCTGTTAAAAAACAATCGGAAAAAACATTTGATTATTTAGAAAAGTATTTTAAAAGCTTAAAAGATAAAAATACGTTGTGGTGTTCTAACCGCCCTAAACTCCAAGAGCGCAACAGGCAGTTCTTTACCCCCGAGAACACCTTTGCCCCCACTCGCTCGGATGCAGGTAACCTGTAACCTGCCCACCACACATGCAAACAACCTGACAGCTTAAGGTTTCCCCTCTATACTTTCTCAAAACAAGGGGAGGGGGCATGGCGCGGCGCAAGCAACACACCAGCATTGTGCCGCCGCAGGGCATCCCCGCCGTGGCGTTGCGGATTAACCTTGCCGAGGGCGAACACCCCAGCCAGCTTATCGCGTTTACCAGCCTGCATAATCTATCAGCTATCAACCCCGAAGCCGAAACGCTGTTGCTGGAACTGCCCGTAGCCCCACTCACTGACGGCCACCATCATATGGAGGATGAAGGCTACAAAGCCGCCATGGGCCAAGCCGACATATGGCCCCTTGCCCCCGTGTTTGTGCGGGATGTGGCGGGCCGCGTGGTGCACACGGGATTGAATCCGCTTCCCGTGCCCCCACCGTTCCCCATCATGCCGGAAACCTGCCAGTACGTGCCGCCGGAAACCGAAGGTTACGGCCTGTTGGATAAAACGTTTTTCACCAGCTTCCGCACGCTGGAGTGGGGTTACGGCGAAGGCACGGTGCTCACGGGTCGCCCTACCTACACCGCCCATGCCCTGTACCCCGCCCCCCAGCTGTACCCGTACAAGCTGCGGGTGGATAGTTTCTATCAGGATGGCTTCCGCCTGCCCCAAGTGGAGCGTTTGTACGTGCAGCCCTCAAATCCCTTGGAGGCCACCAAGCACGGCGATGAGCTGATAGCCCGCTGGAACGCCCGACCCGCAGGGCAAACGTACCAAGAGTTTTACGAAGCCAACGAAGGCGACGCGTGGTTTGAAACGATGTTCCAAGCAGGCTGCACGGTAGTGCCCACGCTGGAAGCCACCAACGGCAGCTACGTGGTGGATGATGCCTACGGCTTGGTGGATGCCTGGCCAGGCTGCGTGGTAGAAGGTTTGCACGAGGTGGCGGATTACAAACCAGATGCCAGCCCTGCGGGCACCATTGTGGAGGTGCTCCAACCCGGCTACGCCACCCGTGCAGGTGTGGTGCCCGCCAAGGTAGTAGCCAGCGATGGCAGCGGGTATGTCTCCCGCGTGGGAGATGTACCCGAACCCATGCAGCCCGACCCCCAACTCCCCCACCCCCGCGTAGGCAACTTTGCAGGCGTGTGGTTGCCTACCCATCCCGGTCATTTTGAGCTTCCCGCCCTGTGGGATTGGAACGCCCAAGGTCATTTTCAGCAAATGGCTGGCCCCTTGTGGGACCCCGTGCATTACACCTACACTAGCACCCCTCGCATCCTCAAAGCCTTCCGTAGCGTGGAGGCCAGCACCCCCCACCAAGCGCCGGTGCCGGAAGATATGCTCCCCCGCTTTCACCCCGTGTGCGGCCTTAAAACCTACGATACCTTCAACACCGCCACCGCCCGTATGCGAGGGTTGCAGGCAGGGGCTTCTCCGTTGCATGATACATGGATTGATGCCGTGCCCTTGGGCCGCACCGTGGCCGATGTTGGTTACCATCCATTGCCCCCCGCGTTGGAGTACGAGCTAGACCCTGCGGTGTTTCCCAACCTCAGTCCACGGAACATCACCGCCGAAGCAGGCGCCAACCTTGCGCCTGTTATTACCAGCATGGTGACAGCGGAAGAAGCTGCTAAACTCATGGTCATCCATGCCGAACCTGACCGCCGGTTCATGCTCAACCCCACAAACTTTGAAGGCGGATACGGGTTAGAACGCTTCACCCAACCCGAACCACCTACCGAACGCCAACCCCAAGGCTGGATGATGTTGCCCGACATAACCACCAGCGATTTGATGGTGAACGTGAAGCGGTTTTTCATGAGCAAAGCGTATGTGGATAGGTTGAAAAAACTCCACCCCACCTTGTACAAGCAGTTTTACGTGTTTCGTGAACAAGCTTTGGCGTGGCGCCGCCTGCGCCACCGGTTGGCCCGCAAGTACGTGGGGTGGTATCAACATATGTGGTGGTTTGGGCACACACCCACCCATACCGAAACACAGGTACGGGAACAGCTAGAATACCGAATGTTGGAGGCTGAACGCAGCCTTAAAGCCCAAACAGGCTTGATGGTAAGGGATTTTAAGAGGGAGTAGGCCTGCCACCCGTGCCTATTTAACCGCCACAGGCGTAGGCAGGGGCGTGGCGGGCGGTGCGTTTATCCCGTAGGATGAACTCCAAACAATGGGATAACCCTATCCAATGGCCGACCCTTTACTTCCCCAACAGCCCAAAACCCCGTCTGAGGGCGGGATGAACATTGTGGAGCGTCTTCGGGAACTTCCAACTCCTGCCAAAGCCGCGTTGGGCGTGGTGGGTATGGGCGTGTTGTACTTGCTGGTGGGCGGCGGCGGTGATAATGCCGTGCAACAAGGCGCTGCCGTGAACACCACCAGCCAAGCCGCGTTGCAGCAAGATGGCCAGCCTCAAGGCGATGGCGTGTTCAGCGGAATCGAATCCGACAGGCCCGTGCTAATGCAAGGTTGGTTGGAACAAAACCGCCGTGAAATGAGCGAGCTGAAAGAAACGATTCAAACCAAGTTTGACGAAAAAGACAAAGCCTTGGCCGATGCCTTGCAAAACAACGCCGACCTGCAAGCCCAAATGCGCCAAATGATGGCCGATTTTACCGCCGAAGTACGCAACATTCAAACCAGCAACCAGCGGGACAAGGAAATGCTGGACCAGCTGGCGGAAGAGCAACGTAAACTTCAGTTGGACGCCCCTGTGGATGGCGTAACAGGCGTAGGCCCCGTGATGCGCACCCAAAAACGGATTGAACAAACCCCCTTGGGCGGCGGTGGAGGAGGGCAAGTGCAGGGGCAGCCCCTGTTAGCCCCTTTAGGGGCGGTGGCCGGTAGGGCCACGCAAAGCAACGGGGCTGCCATGGCCACGGTGTCGGGGGATGGTGATGGGGTAGAGCCTGTTCAAAACCTGCCCTTCGTGCCCCCTTTGGGCTTCATTAAAGGCACGCTGTTGAACGGGGTGGATGCTTTGGTGGGAGGGCAACCCACGCCGTCGTTGGTCCGTCTTTCGGGCAACTACAAAACCGCCATGGGCACCACCGTGCAGTTGGATGGTTGCTATGCTCTGGTTGAATTTCAAGGCGAAATCTCCACCGAGCGGGCCGTGGGTAAACCCGCTCGCATGACGTGCGTGTACCCCGACCAAGGGGCGGTTACTTACAGTTTGTCGGGGTATGTGGTGGATAGCGAAGATGGCATTATCGGCATCCCCGGTATCTTTTACGAAGGCGATGCCAGCCGCATAGCCGCCGCCATGATGGCCGACTTTGCCGCAGGCGTAAGCGCCGTGGTAAAAGACAGTCAAACCACCACCAGCGTGGATAGCGCCGGTAACGCCACCCAAAGTATTACGGGCAGCGAACTGAAGGGCGAGATTGCCGGTGGCGTGGAAAAAGCCGTGGGAAGTTTGCGTGATTACCTGCTGCAACGCGTAACCCGCGTGTTGCCGTTTGTGCGGCTGGATGCTACCCGCCAAGTGCACCTTGTGTTCCTTTCAGGCACCGAATTGCGGGCCGAAGGTTCCCCTTGGACCTTGCTGTTTGATGCCGAAGCGGCTGACCAAGCCCGTGCTGGCGCTGCGGCCCAAACACCATCTAACGAGAACAACGGAGGCTAACCCATGAAACGTACCCTGATGCTCGGCACCTTGGTAGCCTTGGCTGGCTGCAAATACTATGGCAGCGCCCTACCGCCCGAATACCCCATGAGCATGGACGATGCCGCCAGCGTGGCCAGCGACATGGGCGCTGGTAGTGGTGGTGTGCAACGCTCGGTTATCAAACAAGGCGTGCGCCCCCGCATGGAGCGCCCCAGCTATTTGCCGGAAAAAGAACTGGCCATCGTAGCCCCGCCCAAAACCTTGCTGGTATGGACCTACCCCCACGTGACGGACGACAACACCCGCGTGTTTGGTAACTGGAGCACAATTTTCCTGACCGACCGTTACGAATGGGTACGCCCCGGCAACGAAGTTGGTATGGCCGAAGACGATGCCGGAACCGATGCTGGCCGCCCCAACCTTGGCTCCAGCAAAGAAGCTGAAAGGATTATGCCCGTTAAAAAGTAAACATGCCCGTTTGGTTTGAACAAAAACAAAGAACATCATGGCCAAAAACAAGTACACGCCCCCGCGCCCCAACCAGATAGGTGAGCAGCTGCCGTACTTTGAGTTTAACGATGACCCGAAATCCTCCTTGTATCGCGCCCACCTGTTGAAAGACGGCGGCCTCGGCATGTGCTGGAAGTGCCCTGTGCCCGCCAGTTACTCGTACGACAATGGCCACATGCAAACCATCAACGAGTGGCGCACGTTTTTAGAAAGTTTGCCTCAAGGGTACGAGGCCCAAATGGTTATTACCAGCCATAACAACCTTACCCGCCCTATGCAGGGGTATCTGGCCAGCTCGCCGGATATGCCCCGCGCCCAAATGCTCCGCCAATCCCGCGCCGAAAAAATCATTGATGCCGGCCAACGGGGTTATGCGGTCAGCGAGCGGGGCTACACCCGCTTGCGGGAAACTTATTGCGTCATTACGCTTCGTAGCCCCGAGCAATCCAACAAATTAGGGTTTCTCTCTACGCTGATAGATGCCTTGTTCCAAGCCGTGAACATGGTGTTCCAAACGTTCCAGCTAGACCTCAGCAAATACGCAGGCCATTTGATTGACGACTTGGTGAACAGTAACTTGGCCGAGTTCCGGGAAGCCGTGATGTCAGCCGAAAACAACCTGTCGGATATGTTCGAGCTGCACCGCATGGATTTGTCCGAACTGAAAGAGCATTACTGGACGGCCTATTGCCCCAGCTACCGCGACCCATCCCAACGCCCCGTGATTGACCCGTTGATGGATTTCAGCAGCCAAGTGGTGCCCTTGCCGCTGGAAAACCATTACCATATTGTAAAACTGGGCGAAGATTACCACGGCACCATCATGATGGCCATGATGCCCGACAGCGTGATGCCCGATTTTCTGGGCTCCATCCGCCGTACGCTGGTGGGCCAAACCACGGTGTTTATGAACTACAGCGCCGCCAACCAAACGCTGGAAAAAATCCAACTTACCCTCTCCGCGGCCCTCCGCAAACGCGTGGCATCGGCCTTCAACAAGGAAGAGGCGGAAGCCTTTGCCGATGAAGCTACCCAAACCAAAACCCGTCTTTTTTCGGGCCGTAAAATCGTTTACACCATGTTGGGTGTTATCGTGCACGGCAAATCGGTGGAAGCGGTGGAAGACGACCTGTTGAAACTCAATTCGGTGCTGAAAAAACTCTCCGTGGTGCCAGATGTGGAAAAAGCCATGGCCTTGCAAGCGTTGAGTTACTCGTGGCCCTTGGCATGGCGGAAAGATTATTCCGGCCCCTTTGCCCGTACCCGTCGTGTGCTGAGTGACGATGTGGCCGATTTGGTGCCTATCCACGGCCACTGGGGCGGCCACGGCCAACCCTACACGCGGCAAGAGAAAAACAAACCCCAAGCGGTGTACGTCAACCGCGATGGTGAGATTACGTTTTTTGACCACACCAGCAACGATTTCATGAACTGGCACTACGCCATTACAGGTACGTCTGGTTCGGGTAAAAGCTTTGCGGTGGTGGATCTCACCCTCCAGCTGTTTGCCGCGGGGATTGATAAACAATACCTGATGACGATTAAAGACGATTACGACCGCTTTGCCGAAACCATGGGTAAACTGATTATCGTAGACCTCGACCGCAAAGACGTGTGCATTAACCCTTTTACGGGCGAGATGAACAAAAACCGCCTCCAGCAATGGAGCACGGCGCTGGAGCTGATGATTGCCAAAGGCGATTTCGCCATCAACCGCGTGGAACAACGCCTGATTGAGCAAGTGGTGCAGTACGCGTACGATATCGTGCCCGCCGACGACGTGCTGCGCCCTACGTGGATCCAGCAAGCGTTCCAAAAATTCCCCTACGCCGACGAAGCCAGCCGCGAAGCGGGCATGGCCATGAGCCGCGAGATTGGCAGTTATTGCGAAAACGGTATTTACGGCCACATGTTTGATGGTAGGCCCAGCTTTACCGACAAAGACAAAATGGTGGTGTTCAACCTGCAAAACGTGCTGAACGAAAAAATATCCGATGTGATCATCAACGCCATTTTCACCATGCTGGACAACGTGATGTACAGCGGCGACCGAGGCGAAAAGAAGCACCTGCTGGTGGACGAAATGGTGAGCATGATCGCCAGCAAAGGCGGCCAAGCCGTGGCCAACCAACTAAAGCGCGCCTTCCGCACCTATCGCTCACTCAACTGCATGTGCGGCATTGCCAGCCAAAACGAGGAAGACCTGACCACCGAAGTGGGCCAAGCCATCATCGGGAACATCACCAAGCGGATTGTGCTGAAACCCCGCCGCGAAATGATACCCTTGCTGATGCAAAGTTTGCACTTAAAAAGCGAGCGCCACAGTGGCAACATAGCAAGCCTGGATACCCGCCCCGGCTACTACTCGGAATTTTACCTGATGAGCCCCCACGGCGAGGTGGTGTGCCGCCTGATTCCCGACAGGCTCACCTACGCGCTGGCCACCACCACACCGGATGACGTGGCGGAAATCCGCCGCATCCGTGAAGATGTGAATGGCGACTGGTGGGCCGCCACGGTGGAATTTGCCCGCCGTTACCCCCATGGCGTGCGCGCTGCCCGCGCCGCAGCCGCCACTATCCGCCGTTAAAAATGGAAGAAGGGAAAGCCTTGACATTGCAGGATGTAGGGTATACATATAGGTATGAAAACACCTTTTGCCCCCACCTTGGCCTTCATGGCAACAATGGCTGCTGGTTCAGCGTTGGCCGAACCCCATGCTCAGTGCATAGAAGGTCTTCGTACCGTGCGTGATGCTGAGAAACAGGCATCAGATCGATATAGTCGTTCATCGACGGCATTTATACAAAAGTTACAAGCAGGTACAACTCAAGGTATTCGCCGCGAATATACACCTGAAGAACGGAATCTTTTTAATCAACAACTTGCAGATGCTGAAGCGTCAATAAGAGCAAGAGATACTGTAAAAACAGCTGAGGAAAAATGTGAAGCCATTCGTGCTAAAGAACGCGAAGCCCGCAGACCCAAACCCCAACCCATAGTACCTGGCCAATGTGATTTTGTTGAGTTGATGTTTGGCGGTAAAAAAGACGGCCAGTGCAAATAGTCAATCTGCCCCGTAAATAGCCAACGATACACACCTAAAAGTAGGCACATCCTTTGCACGTGCCCAGCATTGGCGCTAACATAGCGTCAAGGCAAGGTGTAGGCATGGTATTAAAACGTAAACTCCCATCGCGGGTGCAGTCGGAACAGTCGGCGCCTGCGGTGATGCCGCCTGCCGCGCCCAGCACCCAAGCCGTATCTCTCCCCGACGATACCGCCCCCGTGTTTGCCCCTGAAGCCAACCTTACCTTTGCCGAAACGGATGATGCAGCGTTGTCAGGTACCGATGAACCCTCTAACACGGCATATGTTTCAAATCCTGATACCTTGGCACCGAGCATCCAAGAATCTCTCGAACCCTCGTTTCCCACCGAAAACAGCCTGAAGCGCAAAATGCGCGCCAAAACCCCGCGCAGCTTCAGCAGCACGGTGCCGGATGTTGCTGCCGCCCCCGCTGCCCCCACCATGGCGGCCAACATCCCCCAAACCAACGTGGACTTTGAACATGTGGGCCAGCGATTGGCCCAAATGGGCGCCGTGGCCGCCACACACGATTCCCTCACTCAAGCCGCCGCCCCCGCCGCGGCCGAGGCCGCAACCCCTGTACCACCGCCCGCCGTGCCGGATATGGACGCTTTGGTCGCCATGGTGCCCGAATCCAAACCCGCCGCCAAAACCCCTCAGCCCGACTGGCTGGCCGAACTGACCAAAGAGCTGGAAGCCGCCATGCCGAAAGAGCGGGATGCCAAGCGCGACCGCTTGGGCCTGCCGCCGCCGCCCACGTTGCCCAGCAATCTGTTGAGTGGTTTGGTGGTGGATGACGGCCCTGGTGCGACCCCACCTGAACCCGCGAAACCCGAGCCTATGGGTGCTTCCCAATCCGATGTGCCATGGGCCGCCCCTGCCGTACCAAAAGATGGTTGGAGCTTAGATTTGCCAGCGGATAAAGAGGCCTCAGCCTTGCCGCCCAGCCCTTCTCAGCCTGCCGATATCTATGCCAATGTGGGACAAGCGGAAAGCGCGCCACCATGGCAAAAAAGCGGTCTTGGCCCTGCCGAGCTTCCAGGCTCCCGCGCTGCCATGCCCATGGCCCCCCAAGGTACGCCCATGCTGAAAATGGGGATGACCGCCGCCATTTTGCTGGCCGTTGTGGCGGGTGGATGGTGGGCCATCAGTCGGGGCGATAAAACACAAGAACAACTGGCCCGTCTTACAGGTAGTCTGCGTGAAGTAACTGAAAAACTCCCTACCGATGGCACCACGGGCCTGCAACCCGAACAAACTATTGCCAGCAACCCCAACCTGTTGCCACCACCAGACGCTACGGCCGAGGCCAACAAATCCATCATTGATTTTGCCGATGTGCCCAACGCCCAAGCCAACCAACCGATTGTGGCGGATGGTACGGAACAAGTGCCCGAAGATATCGGGTTTGTGGCCAGCCTGCAAAAAGCCATTGCCGAGAAAAAAGCCGAGCGTTTGGAAACAACCCCGAATGGCGAACAAATCCCCACCACAGGCAATGCCGCGCTGGATAAAACCATCCGCAACAACGCCCTGAAAGCCCAGCTGGATGCCGAGCTTGCCGCCTATCGTAAAGCCTTGGTGGAAGCCAGCAGCGTGGCCGAAGCCCCCCGCCCAGGTGAGTTTTTGGGTGGCCAAACCCAGCCAGCCAAGCCCTACATGAATGCCGCCGAAACGGCCGCTGCCGAACCAGCTACCGACAGCGAAGGCGCGCTGCTGCCACCACCCGCCCCCCAAACGGCCAGTCGGGATTCTGTGCCCGCCGCCGCCAGCTACGGCAACAACCCCAACAACTTGCCCATACTGCCTGAGCCTACCACCGAAACCGCCAAGGTACGGACACTGGCCGATTTCGACGTGGCCATGTTTGAGCCCGAACAGGAGAAAGTGCGCATCCCCAAAGGTATCCGCCCCCGCATGAGTACGTCCGACTTCCCCGAAATGGAAGTGCTCTCCCTTGTGCCCAACAAAGGCCTGGTGGCCTATAAAAACGGCACCGAAGGTGTGTTGTTGATTGGTGAAACCGTGGATGGCTGGCAACTGGTGCAAGTGGGTGCCGATTCCGCCGAATTTAAAAACGGAGGCCGCAGTTATTACGTCTCTGCCGACTAAAACCCTAACTTTGATCAACCTGAGCGTCAGCAACCCTTATGAGCAAATCCAAAGACCGTCTGTCTGTCACCGATGCATCAACCTTGGAGGCTGAGTTTGGTTGGCCCCGCCGCATGGTGGAGCTGGCCATGGCCAACGCCATCCGCTTGGCGTACTTGGATAGAAACATGGTGGCGGAAGCCGATGTGAACATCACGGAAGGTACCTTGGCCGTACGCCGCCGCAATGGAGGCGGTTCAAAAGGCGAATGGGTGGATATTGATGACCCGTTGCTCCCCACCCGCCACGAACTTATCATGAGCATGGACATGATGCAGTACGGCGATGGCGCCCCCGGCCGCGTGGTAGAAGGGGTGGTGAAGCAGCATCGGGCCGATGGTGTGGTGTACGGCTTGCGGGATAACCGTACCGTGGTAGTGCCCGCCAACCTGATGTCCGTGCAAGATACCTTCCATAAGCCCGAAATAGGCACCAAACAGGTTTTGGCCCTTATTACGGGCACCGATGATGCCACAGGCCACAAACTGGCCACACGCCGCGGGAGAGAGTTTGTAGCCAGCGTGCTGGAAGAGTTCCACCCCGAATGTGTCACCGGCGTATGGACGGGCGCCAGCAACAGCTGGGCGGTCATCCGCATGAAACCCCAACACATCAACACGTGGCTGGAAAACAAGGGGATGAACATCAAGGCCATGCAGGCACTTTTAGGCCTGAAACGCATTACCCTGATGCCCGAAGGCCAAGGCAGCACGCCGGACGAAAAGTTTGAGAACGAGCTGAAACATTTTGTGAACAACGCCTGGAAAAACTGCCTCATCCGCCGCATTACCCCCACCGAGGTAACCGTTTACACGCCGATGGACGACCAAGACCCCAAAAAACTCCGCACCTTCACCAGCATGTTAAAAAAGATTGTGCCCGACCGTAATATTGTCGTGAAGTAAACTTAGCTTTTCAAAGCCCGTAACACATCAATCACGCTGCGGTTGGCATTGGCCGCCGCCATAAACGATGATGTCGGTTGGGTCTCGCCAGCTTTGGCAGATGTTTTGGAGGCCGTGGTTTTGGGTACGGCAGTTGTGGTTTGGGCCAGTGGGATGTTTAACCCCTTGGCAAATCCGGTTTTGGCTTGCACATACCCCTCGGTAGCCTTGGCTACCTGTACGGTAGGCTGCTGGGCAGGGGGGCGGTTGGGCAGAGGTGGTAGCTTGCCAACACCGCTGGTCACACGGCGCAACATGCTCTCCAACGTTGGCTGGGGTTTGCTGGCCACGCCGGGCCAACGGTCGGTATCGGTTAAAATAGCCTGAAGCTCGGCTTTTTCAAAACATGTTAAGTATTGGTACGCGGCGGAAGGGTAACGGCTAGCCAATTGTTCCAACGCCAAGGCCTCGGTATCGGCGTCCATGGGGACAATAAAGTCGTCACCCGTAACCTTGTTGTGGTAAAAAATCATGTAAACAGTCATGGCGGGTTCCTTTGTACGAATGAGTACAGTTTACTCCAAACACCTTCCACACCCAACAGCATGCCTATTTTTTACGCCGCTCTTTCCATAGTTCGGGCAAGGCCAACATGCAGGGGGTTACCACAAGGGTTAGCACCGTACCAAACACGCAACCAAAAATAATGGCTACGGCTAGTTGGTCCCACCATTGGGCGCTGGGGGCGTTGTAACTTACACTGCGGTTAATAACATCCAAGTTGATTTTCAGGGCCAGCGGCAGCAGGCCAATCGCGGTGGTAATCTGGGTTAGCAGCACGGGCCGCAAACGTTGACGGCAGGTATCCAACAAGGCTTTTTTCCAAGGGGATTTTTTCCGTAGGCCATTGTAAGCATCAATCAGAACAATGTTGTTGCTCACCATAATCCCAGCCAACGCGATAATCCCAAGCCCGCTCATAATAATCCCAAACGGTTTTCCTGTTATCAGGTGCCCCAACATAACTCCCATGGTGGAGAACATCACGGCCGTGAGCACCACAAAACATTGGTAAAAGCTGTTAAACTCAACCAGCATAATCAGGGCAATCAAAAACACCGCTACGGCAAACGCCAGCTTTAAAAAGTTGGCAGCCGTATCTTGTTTGCTTTGGTCGCCTTTAAACACTACGTCCACGCCCGGGGGCATTTTTTGGGTTTTCAAACCCTCCCGCACAACCTCTACAATCGTGCTGGCCAAAGCCCCTTCCTGAAGGTCGCTTTCCACGGTGACGGCTGTTTTTTGGTCTTGGCGGTGCACAACGTCCACTTTGGGGGTGGCCGTGCGCGTGGTCACATCGCCCACGGGCACACGGCCGGTGGCGGTGGCAACGGTCATACGGTCCAGCGTGGTCAGGGTGCGTTCATCCGCCTTCAGGCGGGCTACAATATCTAATTCCTCTTTGCGGTCGTTGGGGCGGTACGTGCCCACAATGGCCCCGTTGGTGGCTAAGCGAACGGTTTGCCCGATGCCTGCTAAGTCGGTACCCAGTTGGCTGGCGCGGGTACGGTTGACGGTCAGGGTCCACTCAATACCAGGCTCGGGCATGTTGTCGGTTATATCCCGGGTGCCGGGTATCTGGCGTAGGGCCTCTTTTAAGGCCAGTGCCACGGGGCGAATGCTGGCCATATCTGGCCCCGTTACCAACAGTTGTACGGGTTTGCCTTGTTGGGGCCCCTCACGGTCTATTTTTTGCTCCACCCACAAGCCCGGCAAGGTGTTGGCTTTGGCAAGGGCGTTTTTTAAAATAATGTCCGAGGTCGGCCGGCCCGTCTCCCACCCCGCTAATTCCAATGTGAGGTTCCCCACAACATCGCTGGGTTCGTTGCGGCCCCCGCTGTTACCCACGCTGGTGATGATAGATTCCACACCATCAGGCCGGCCTACCAAAGCCTCAACTTCGCGTACCAAGGCGTCTTTGTTAGCAAGGCTTAAATCGCCTTTTGCATGTACCACAAGCTGCACACGGTCGGGCTCAATGCGGGGGAAAAACTCCACTCCAGCTCCCGCAACAGCGGTTAATGCAATCACTACCACCATCCCAGCCACAGCCCCTGCAACCACGCGGCCTGGTGCCTTCAACACCTTCACCAACAAGGTTTCATAGGCACGGCCGGCTTTGGCGTAAATATCATCAGGCGGGTTGGGGTTTACAGGGGCGGGGGGTAGCAAAATACCCAAGGCTGGTAGGTAAATCATGGCCATAAACCAGCTGGCAATTAAAACGTAAAACATGGTGATGGGCATAAACCGCATAAATTGCCCCACCACATCAGGCCAAAACAACAGGGGTAAAAACGCCGCCAAAATGGTAAGGGTGCTGGTCAAAACCGGCATGGCCATATGCTCGGCCGCATCCATGTACGATTCCTTCACGCTTTTGCCTGCCTGCAAGTTTTGCTCGGCCATTTCGGCCACCACAATGGCGCCATCCACCAGTATTCCCACACTCAAAATCAACGCAAACAACACCACCACGTTGGTGGTAAACCCAAGCACGTACAGCAATAACAAAGCCGCCAAAAATGAGGCTGGCACGGTCATCGCCACCAACGCCGCCCCCCGCCACCCAAGGGCCAGCAGCACCACCACCAACACCAGCAAAGTGGATATCACCACGTTGTTTTCCAAATCGTTCAACATGGTTTGAATGTTTTTAGATTCATCGTTCATAAACCGGACGGAAAGGTGGGGCGGCCAGCTTCGGGTGTGTTCTTCTACCGCCGTTTTCACGCTCTCAACGGTAGAAATAATATTTTCTCCCAACCGTTTTTTTACATTAATCGTTAAAGCACTTTGGCCATCCACGCGAGATACCCCCACAGCATCCTTAAAGGTAAGTTTCACCTCGCCCACATCCCGCACGCGGATAACTTTATCGCCCACCGCCGCCAAAGGTAAATTCAGCAAATCCAGCGGTGTGCGGAACAACCCTGGTACTTTCACGGCGTATTTCCCTTCCGCCAACTCCAAACTTCCCGCCGCTACCAAACTGTTGTTGGCCTGCACGGCTTGCAACACTTGGGGTAAGGTTAGTTTGTAACTTTCCAGTTGGGCTTGGTTCAATTCAATCAGCAAGGCTTCTTCCCGTAAGCCGTTGATAGGGGCTTCCAACACGCCGGGCAAACCTTCCAACACGTCTTGCAAATCTTCGGCATAGCGTTTAAGCGCCCGTTCGGGCACATCGCCGCTCAGCACCACGGTTAAAATAGGGAAGAGCGACAAGTTTATCTCGTTCACGGTAGGTTCCTCCGCCCCGTTGGGCAGGTCTGCCTTGGCTAAATCCACCTTGGCCCGTACGTCCGCCAAGGCGCTTTTAGGGTCAAACCCGGCTTGGAACTTAATAATCAGGTTAGCGCCACCCTCAAAGGCCGTGCCTTCCAGTTCATCCAGCCCCGAAAGACCGCGCAGTTGTTTTTCCATCGGCTTCAAAAGTTGGTTCACAGCATCTTCGGGCGCAATACCTTGGTACGCCAAACTGACGTACATGGTGGGGATAGGGATGTCCGGGTTGGCTTCTTTGGGGATTTGCGAATACCCATACGCCCCCGCCACCAGCAACATGGCCAAGGTGGCTATAATCACGCGGGATTGGGCAATAAGGGTGCGGAGCATTACACCACCGCTTTATGCCATGCCTGAAGAAGGTACGGCAAAATCACGCTCACCACCACGGCCACGGGAATGGCCACCACCATCCCCATAATCCCCCCAACCTCGCCCCCCACCAGAAGCGCAAAAATAACCCATACGGGGTGAAGCCCCACCTTGTTGCCTACCAGCGTAGGCGTTAAAATGGAGCCTTCCAACACATGCCCCACCACATAAATACACCCCACCACGGCAAAGGGCTGCCAGTCGGTAAACTGGTACTGCACAAAGGCCATGGCCATCATGCCCGTTACCGCAATCATGGCCCCTACCACGGGAATAAACGCCAAAAAACCGGCAACCAAACCCAACACCCACCCAAGCTCCAGCCCAATCATTTCGAGGGCCGTAGCATAAAATACCGCCAAAATGCTGCACACCATAAGCTGGCCCCGCAAGTAGGCGGAAAGGCGGGTATCAATGCTGGCCATAATCTCTACCACTGTGGGGCGCCAGCGGCGGGGCAAGGCCCGTAACATGCGGGTTTCCATATCGGGCCAATCGTGCAGCAGGTAAAAAGCCACCAAGGGGGTCATCACTACCAACATGGCCATGTTGAACGCCGCCAAAGCACCACTGTACAGCCTCGTCATGTTGGTGGCCAACCACCCCGCACCGTCGGTGCTGATAATACCTAAAAGCTTCAGCACGGCCTCTTGGTTCATAGTTTTCATATGCAAAGCACGCGCAACCTTGGGTGGCACGACCGATTGCTGAAGTTGGTTGATGTACATAGGCACTTTTTGGATGAACAGGGTTACCTGCTCCACCAGCAACGGGAGTACAAAAGCCAGCCCAACGCCAATAACAACAATGGCCAGCGCTACAGGCAAAGCACTTGCCAAACTACGTGGTAGACCAAGGCTAATCATACGCTCGACCAAAGGCGATAAAATATAAGCCAACACCAACCCTGCAACAAATGGCGTGAGCACGGATTGGCTTACGATGATTAATGTTAGGGTTAAAAGAGCAGCCAGTATTGTTAAAATCCAAGCCGATATGCTCATGGGGCCTCCTGTGTATGGATGGTTGCCCCGTCTTTCAAGGCAGCTTGGCCAAGGGTAATCAGGTGGGTTGATGCCTCTAAACCATCCACCCAAACGCCGTCAGGCGTATCCGCCAACAAGGTCACGGGTACAAAACGGGCCAACGTGGGGCTGGTGGTGGTTGCAGTCATAACGCCAAGGCTTCCCGTATCGTTCAGCACCATCCACGCATGGTTCAGGCGTGTGGCGGTTATGGTGCCCGCAGGTATCAACACGTCGGCACTCATACCTGTCGGTATGGGGTTCCGCCCACCATCCACCACGGCTTCCACACGGTAGGTGCGGGTGGCGGTGTCGGCATCGGTAGCCACGGCACGCAAGGTTGCGGGCACATCGGTACCGTTTATCAAGGTAACGCTAACAGGCACGTTCACATCCACCAGGTTGCGGTCGGTTTGGGCTACATATGCCACCACCAAAATGTTCTCACGGCTCACCAGCTTTACCATGGGTGTGCCTATGGCGACAAAATCACCTTCCGACACCTTCACGTCCTCCACAACTCCTTCAAACGGAGCAATCAGTTTGGTGTAGGCAAGGTCTAGGTTGGCGGCAGCCAGTTTTTCTTGGGCAGCCTGATAATCCGCCTCCCTCTGGGCTAGCACTGTGCCGGCCATATATCCTTCTTTGGCCAAAGCGCGGGCGGCGTGGGCAAGCTTGCGGGTGCGGGTAAGCTCGGCTTGGGCGGCGCGCTGGCGGATAAGCCGGTCCGCAGGGTCAAGTTCGGCCAACACGTTGCCAGCTTTGACGGTTTGGCCGCGCACGACAGGCACACGCACCACGCGTCCAGCCGTTTGGGCGGATAACATGGCGTTTTGCTCAGACTCTGTAAAACCACTGGCTTTCACCGTGCGGCTGTAAGATTCAGGGGTTACGGTGTGGGTTTGTACTTCGGGGATGGGCGTTGATATAACCTTTGCAACCTCGCCACGGCCCACCATGCCACTGCCCACCCACACTAAAAGGGCCACTGCGGCACCCACTGACCATTTGGCCTCGATTGAAAGATTATCCCACCACCTCATGCCGCCACCTTGCCATAAGGCGGGAATGGGCACAATGTTTCTTCCATGAGATGTAAGGTTGTTGCAGGTTGGGTGGCGGTGGTAGCCGTAGAGGCTGTTTTGTTAGGATTATGTGGCTGGCAAATAGCCCGTATGGTGGAAAAAAACCATCTGGCGGAACAGGAATCTCAACGTACCCCCATGGTTTTGGAAGGTACATGGGAAGCATTTACTACAACGGCCTTGGATAACCAACCTAACCCCCTGAGTCCCGACAAGGTGGGGTGGCGTGTGTTAACCGCGTTTCACACTCCAAGCGGAACCGTGGTGGTAGATAGAGGGTGGGCGCCATTACCAGCCGACCGTACGGCTCCGCCTGATTTGACGAAGTACACCCCTTCGGGAATAACCGTTACAGGTGTATGGGCTTCATTTCCTCAGCGTAAAGGCTGGTTGTCGGGGCCGGATACCACCACACATCCCCGTATTCTGGCATGGCTGAATCCCACCCTGATTACTTCCTCTACGTTAGGCCCCATGTACCTTCAGGCAACCTACCCTGCCGACGCAGGTTTAATAGCCCAGCCGCCCGCACCGCCCGATGGTTCCCGTCATGCCAGCTATGCTTTGCAATGGTTGGTGATGGCGTTGGTATTTCCCATCCTGATGTGGATTCGGGTACGGAAAACCCCTAAAGTTTAGCCAACGTCGCCACAACAGCCGTGTCGGTTCGTAACACGGTAGAGCCGAGCGATATGGGAACAACATACAGTTGGGTTTCCAACCATGCTTGTTCATCGGGGGAAAACCCGCCTTCTGGCCCCACCAACACGGCCGTAGCGGTGGGGATGGGGGTGGGTGTTGAAAGCCGTTCATCCGCCCATAAAATCTTCTCATTTGGGTTAGCCGTATGCCATGCTGCTAAGGCTTTCTGGAGAGGTTGCGGAGGGGTAAGGGTTGGCAAACACATCCGCTCGCATTGCTCGGCCGCTTCCACCATCAGGGCATGGGCGCGGGCGGTGTTGATGGTGCTGGCCACGGTGTAATCGGTATGAAGTGGCACAAGCGTTGTCACCCCCAGTTCCGTTGCTTGCCGCAGCACAGTTTCCCAAGCGTCTCGTTTGGGTTGCCCCAAAAACAACGTGCGGGGTGGCAAGGCCGAAAAAGGTTTGGTTTGGTCTGTTACGGTGGCCCAGCGGGCTTTGCCATCTTCCAACATCGCCGTAAAAACACCATCTTTGCCATTCATCAAGTTCAGTTCAACGCCTTCGCGGTTCCGCAGCACGGTGCGCAAGCGGTGCTGAAGGTTTTCCGGCAAAGCCACGCGGTTACCCACCGCCAACGGCGCATCCACATAAAACTGTTTAAATCCTTGCGTCATATGCCAACATTCACATGGGTGTCAGCGGTCATCCACACGGCCTTGGGGTCGGGAAGGCGTGGCCCGAGGGTTTGAATGACAGCCCCACCCAGCAAATGCCCCCGACGCAAAGCCAATGAAGGCGAGGCCCCTTCGGCAAACGCGGCCAAAAATCCGGCAGCAAACGCATCTCCCGCGCCTGTGTTGTCCACAGGAACATCCACGTTGCGACTGAGTTCGGTAAAGGTGGTGCCATCGGCCGCAACATACATGGCACCTTGGCTGCTGTTGGTTACCACACGGGCGGTACGGGCAAGGGTGGCACGCAGGGGGATGGGTAAATGTGTCTCCAAAGCCTTAAATTCATGAGTATTTCCAACAATCAAAGTAACACCATGTTCCAGCACATGCCCCAAGGCATCCGCCGTAGCCGCACATACATGGGGGGCTGGTAACAGCAAGGCAACGGCCATGCTTTGCTCGCGGGCAATGTTCAGGCACGCTACCGTTGCCGCAGGCCAGTCACGGGCTATGTACCCTTCTACCACCAGCCATGTGGCGGGGCGGATAACCGCTTCATCCACCCAGTCGTCATGTTGGTGGGGCACAGGGGGTATGGGTTGCACCATCGTGCGGGTACCATCGGGGGTCACCAACACAAACAGTTCCGTGGTGCGGTAGGTATCGTGGGGGGTTACTGTGGTAAGGCCTGCGGCTAGCAAGTCTTTAAAAAAATGCCGGCCCGCGGGGTCGGTCCCTATCGGCCCAGCAAAGCACGTAGAATATCCAAGTTTTGCCAACGTATAGGCAACGTTGGCCCCTGCGCCTCCGCTTTGAAACTTTTGCACGTTAGCCTGGGCACTTATTTGGATCATGGATTCGGGAGTTACCATGTTGGCATCGCCCGCTTTAAGGTTGTGGGCGGTAACAAACGCCGCATCCATGGGCGCCAAGGCATCTACAACGGGGTTGCCAATCACGGCAAAACGGATGGTTGTCATGGTTTTCAGTGTGGCGCGAGGCTTACTGAATGTCCAGCGTCAAAGATGTAGGTTGTATGACTTTTAGGTGATGCGAAAACAAAGCACCTTCAATGTTCCGCGATTATTTAATGTATAAAACGTTGTTTGAAATTTATACAGACATACATAACGAAAACGATAGAATCATGTCATATGTTTCACGGTTGTTTATTAAGATAAAGGAAGCTCCTTGGTCCAAGCGTATATTGGCTGAGAAGTTTTTCCTTTTAGAATATGCTCACCCACAAGGCAGACGAAGAATGCCCCCTGAGGGGGGGTGTGGCGGAAATACAGGAATCTGACGGGGTGAGTGCCACAAAAAAGGTCATTACATAAGTAAGTACATACTCTCTTTCACGGACTTGCCACTGTTATAGAGGCTGGGAGTGCTCTATAAGAATGAAGCATGACTCTCAAACAGCCTCTCCGTGTTCTTCAGTTGATACCTGCCTTACATGAAGGGGGTACCGAGCAGGGCGCTGTGGATATGGCTTTTTATACTCGCACACATGGTGGAGTGCCCTTCATGGCTTCGGCAGGAGGGCGTTGGGCTGAGCACGTGAAGGCCCAAGGCATTCATCATACAACCCTCTCGTTGAACAGTAAAATGCCATGGTCTGTCGTGTGGAACATTTGGCGGATTTGGTACCTTATCCGTAAAAATAACATACATATTGTACACGCCCGCAGCCGCTTGCCAGCATGGTGTGGGTGGGTAGCTTGTAAGTTGACTGTTTTCAGGTGTGTTCGTTTTATAACAACCTTCCACGGAACCTATGGCCACGGGTCGTCCCTTAAAAAAGGGTACAACCGTGTTATGCTGAAAGGCCCCTATGTGATTGCTAACTCCAATTTTATTGCGCGCCATATTACCACCGAATATGGCTACCCGCCCGACCATATTGTGGTAGCGGAGAGAGGGGTGGACACCGCTGTGTTCAACCCAACCCTCTATTCATCCCGTCAGCAAAACGGTCTTCGTGCGGAGCTCAAAGTTCCCCCCCAAACGCCTCTCTTTGTTATGGTCGGGCGTTTAACCCGTTGGAAGGGGCACACGGTGCTGCTGGAAGCCTTGTCTCATTTAAAGGATATACCGTGGGTGTTGGCGCTTGCTGGAGACAGTAAAAATCAGGCGTATCTGGATGAACTAAAGGCGTTGACGGTAACTTACGGTATTGCCGACCGTGTGCGGTTTTTGGGGCCGCGTCAGGATGTTGCTTTGCTAAATGTTACAGCGGACATCGCCCTGAGTTGTTCGGTGGAGCCCGAAGCCTTTGGGCGTGTGGCTATTGAGGCGATGGCGATGGGAACGCCCATTGTTGCCAGTGCCCACGGCGGCAGCCTGGATACGGTGGTGGATGGTACAACAGGTTGGCTTGTACCCCCGGGCGACGCGGATGCTTTGGCCCATACCATCTGTAGGGCTCTAAAAACTCCCAAAACACTGGAAAACATGGGCAAGAAAGCCCGAACCCATGTTCTGGCGCGCTTTACCAGCGCCCATACCTGCGCCGCCGAGTGGAGCGCTTATGAGAAGGTGATGGGTAGCCCTGCCACAGGTGGGTATGCCAAGCGTAAGCCGAAGACTTGACCCAAACCGAACTTGCCCACAACCATGGCGGGTAACAAGAAAGCTTGGGTATGAAACGTTGTTTGCTGGCTGTGGATATGCAAGGGTTTTTCCGCCCGTCACCGGGCATGGTGTCCCAAATCAACCAAATGGCCCAAACCATGCCGACGGCGGCCACCATGATGAAGCACGATGAATCGAAGGTGCCGCTGGCCAAATTTGGCAAGCCTGTGCCCATGGATACGGGGCTGGTGATTGGGTGCAGCAACGTATTTGATAAGTTCGGGTTTGCCGTACCGCCTGCTGCGTTGGAGTGGCTGAAAGCCCAAAACCCTGACGAGGTGTTGGTGGCGGGCGGGCATACCGATGGCAATGTGCTCTCGGCGGGGTTGGATGTGTTCAACGCCGGCATGAAACCCGTGATTGTACCCCTGCTGTGCTACGGAAACGATTGGTACATGCACACCGTGGCCGCCAAAATATGGGAACAAGAGCTGGGTAAGGTGTACCAAAGCGTGGCCGAACTGAAGTTTGGAGGTTTTTGATGCGGATGCTGCTGGTGGTTGCAGGTTCCCTTCTCGCCACAGGCTGCAGCCCCGCGTTGCAGGAAAACTTTAACCATGCTTACCGGAAAGACATGGAGCAGCTTCAAACCCGGGAATGGGCAGCTGAATTTAAACAGTTTTTTGCGGTGGACGAAGTGTATCGCTCGTACGCGCTGAAAGAAAAAGAAGCCGAACGGGATGTATGCTTCCACTCCAACAGCCAGCGCCGCATTATCCGCCAAGAAGGCATCTCGGACCATATGGATTACACATGGTGCGTGATGGCTCCTCCGGCGGATAACCTCGGCAGCCGAATGGATGGCCGGCCGGATGTTTAACGACTCTGGGCAATATCAAAGGTAATTTTTGAAATTCGCCGCCGCTCTTCTTTTTGTGATGCTTGTTTGTTGGTATCAAAGCACGGTGCATCAGGCACGAGTGTATGAGAGCGTGTAGGGTCTCCATTGGCTGCTTTTTTTGTAAACCGCTGGTTTACTATTGTGTCGCCTCTTAAATCGCGACGAAAGTTATCTGTTTGGTTATGGCCATTTTTGTAAATCATGATTTTGTCCTTTGGTAGGTTGAAAGTGTAAATAGAGAAAAAATGATAAATACGTTTAAAAGGCCCCTAGCGGGGCATCAACATGGCCATGGAAGCGTGTTGATGAATCATGAGTGGTTTTATAATGTATCCACATGAGGTGCGTCAACTAAAAAAACACCCAAAGGTGGTTTTCCTCCAATATAAGGAACATTAATCGGTGATGCTCTTACCGTCGTCCGTTAACCGCGCAGGAATAAGGGATACGGATACAGTGCCGCGGGCCAAGGGTTCCTCACGAGATTGAGGCTCATGCGGTGTCGTTGAAAGTGCCGTACCGAGTTGTCTCCAATAAGTTTGGCATTCTTGGAGGGAGGCCCTTCCACCCAAGCTACGAAGGTTGCGGTTCATAACTTCGTCGGAGGGTTTGTGCATGGTCGTTTCTTTCTTCAGTCATACGGAATTCCCTTCCGCTTGGGGTACGTGGATATAACAAAAATATGTGAAATGAAGCTGCCCTTAGGGCAGAATAAACAGGCTTACGCGAGTGTTTAAATGCATCATTTCAAGCAGTGTATAAAACCCCAAACAACCTTGTCAACCAGAAATCTTCCTCAACATATCCTTCACGGCCTTCACCCGTGCTTTTTGCCCTGCCGCGTTAGCGCGGTGGCCGCACAACTCCACCCAATACAGGCGGCTGATGGGGTGGGCGGCATGCAAGGCCAAGGCGCTTTCGGGCGGGCACACCATATCCAACGCGCCTTGCACGATGTGGAGCGGGATGTGGGCGATTTTGGAAATATTGTTCAAAAGTTGATTGGGGGCGAGGAAACACCCTTGGCTATGGTAGTGGGCGCCCACTAGGTTCATGGCCATTGCGGCAGGAGTAGGTGTTACAGCTTCTTCAATCTCCATCAAATTGGGGACTGGTTCGCAACAGGCTAAGGCGTATCGCGACCATGCACTGCAAGCATTTTTGGCCTTAGTTTTATCTTTACCTTGAAGGGTTTTTAACAGTTTGGCCATAACATGTTTGCCGTCGGGCGCACCCACCGATTCGCACATTTGGCGGTACGCCACAGGGTGAAACCGTGCAACACCATTTGGCCCTTCAAACCATGCGTTCTCTCGGGATGTGCCCAAATAGGCCCCGCACACCACTAAACCCAACACACGAGAAGGGTAAGCCTCGGCATAGGCTAAGCCCAAAGCGCATCCCCAACTATATCCCATAACAATCCATGATTGGATTCCAAGGTGGTGACGAAGCTTTTCGATATCCGCTACTAAGTGGTGCGCGGTGTTATTCTGTAAACGTCCCAATGGTTTACTTTTTCCACATCCACGTTGGTCAAAAGCGATGATATGGCAGCGTATGGGGTCGGCCGAACGGCGATGTTTGTCCGAGATACCTCCTCCCGGCCCCCCATGCAACATCAACACAGGAACCCCCTTCGGATTCCCGCTCTGCTCATAGTACATGGTGTGGCCGTCGGAGAGTTTCAGGTGGCCGGTTTTGAACGGCTGGATGTCGGGATAAAGGCTCATAGGGGCACTTTGTACCAGAACATCTTGGCGGGCAAGCCGATTTGCGCTAGGTTGCAGCGGTTAACCCCATTCATAACAGGAGAGAGTGCCATGGTGCGCATTACGTTGCCCGACAGTTCCATCAAAGAGTTTGCGGGCACCACCACCGGTACTACCGTGGCGGAAAGCATTGGGGCAGGTTTGGCCAAAGCCGCGCTGGCCGTGGAAGTGAATGGCAAACCGCAGGATATGGACAGCCCCATTGCGGTCGATGCCACCCTGAGCATTGCCACCCTGAAATCTCCCCTTGGGCTGGATACCGCCCGCCACACGCTGGCCGCCCAAGTGCTGGCCCGCACCGTGAAAGAGATGTACCCCACCGCCAAACTGGCCATTGGCCCCACCATTGAGAACGGCTGCTATTACGACATTGAATTTGCCAAAGCTATTTCCAGCGATGACTTGCCGAAGATTGAGGAACGGATGAAAGCCATCATCGCCCAAGGGTTTGCGGTGAAGCGCGAGCATTGGGAACCTGCCAAGGTGCGAGCATATTTTGAATCCAAGGGCGAGCCCTACAAGGTGGAACTTGTGGACGGCGCGGTGGAAAAAGGCGAGTTGGTGGAGGGGAAATATCTTTCCGTGTACCGCCAGATGGACGGGGAGAACGAGGTGTTTCTCGACCTCTGCCGCGGGCCCCACGTACCGAGTTTTGGCAAGCTGACGCTGGCGTTCAAGGTGAACACGTTGGCCGGTGCCTACTGGCGCGGAGATAGTACCAAACAACAATTGACCCGCATTTACGTGGTAGCCTTTGCCACGCAGAAAGAGCTGGATGCCTACCTGACCATGCGGGAAGAAGCCGAAAAGCGCGACCACCGGAAGATTGGCCCCGCGCTGGATTTGTTCCACTTCCAAGAAGAAGCGCCCGGACAAGCATTTTGGCATGCGGGGGGCTGGACACTGATGCTGGAAATGGAACACTTCATCCGTGAAAACCTGCGCCGCTACGATTATAAGGAAGTTAATACGCCGAAATTGGTTAATAAACGGCTCTATGAAGCCAGTGGGCATTGGCAAAATTACCGCGAAAATGGTTTTGTGTTTTCAGACCCTGTTATTCAACCCATTATTGAACCTTCCAACTACCCAGACCAACAGAAAAAGACGATTGGTGACTTAGCCAAACAGCTCGATGCGTTGGATATCCATATGCTGAAGCCGATGAACTGCCCTTGCCACGTGCAGATTTTCAACCAAGGGATTAAAAGTTACCGTGATTTGCCGTTACGGATGTCTGAATTTGGCTGCTGCATGCGGAATGAAGCGAAGGGCGCATTGCATGGGTTGATGCGTGTCACATCCATGACCCAAGATGATGCCCATATCTTCTGTACTGCTCAGAATATGGAAGAGGAAATCATTACCCTGTGCAAACTCATTGATGAAGTTTATAAGCCGTTTGGTTTTACTCAATACAGCGTACGTTTAGCCACACGTCCTGAAAAACGTGTTGGAGATGATGCCTTGTGGGATGCTGCCGAGAAAGGGTTAGCGGATGCCTGCGCAAAACGAGGAATACCTTTGACCATTGCTGCTGGTGATGGGGCATTTTATGGGCCCAAATTGGAGTATCACCTTACCGATGCCATTGGCCGCAGCTGGCAATGTGGTACCATTCAATTGGACTTCAATTTACCTCAGCGCCTAAGTGCATTTTATACAAATGAACAAGGCGAAAGGGTGAACTGCGTGATGATTCACCGTGCTCTGTTTGGTTCAATTGAACGCTTCATCGGCATTTTGATTGAAAACTACGAAGGCAAATTCCCCGTGTGGTTGGCGCCGACGCAAGCGGTGGTGATTCCGATTTCCGACAAGCAGTCCGAGTATGCCGAGACGGTGCGGAAGGCGTTGTTTGAGGCCCCAGTTGTAACCGCCACGGGCGGGTTGCGCGTGGAAGTAGATGCCAGCAACGAACGCATGCAGAAGAAGATTCTGGTGGCCCAGCAACGGAAGGTTCCCTACATGTTGGTGGTAGGGGCTAAGGAGGCCGAAACCGGCACCGTGGCCGTACGCCTGCGGGATGGTACCGACCTTGGCGCCATGCCGCTGGCCGATTTTGTGGCCCGCGTGAAGGGCGAGGTGGATGGGCGTAAAGACCAAGGATGCTAGGTACGAGGATGCTAGGTACTAGGTTGCGGGCTACTCCAGTTGATGGGGCGGCCTTGGTGCTGCTTGTGGTTGCGTGTGTTTATGCGTGGATGAAACCCATGTGGGATTGGGATGTCATTCCCTACCTTGCGTTGGCGTTTCATGCCCAAGGGCTGGATTGGCCCGCGGCCCATGCCGCCGTATATGCTTGGGTAGCCGCGTTGCCAGAACCGTGGAGCACCGATTTGCTGACCCGCGACGTGTACCGCGCCAGCGTGGCGGCGGATGCCGAGAGTTTGCGGCAGGTGGGCGGGTTTTATCAGGCTCGGGTGGGGTATTACGGGCTGCTGGCGGCGTTGGAATATGTGGGGGTTACCCCTGCCATAGCCGTGCAGGGTATCAACCTTGTGGGGCAGGTGGTGTTGGGAGGCACGATATGGGCATGGTTGCGGCCCTATGTGCGCGGGGTGTGGTGGCAGGTAGGGTTATGGATGCTGTTGTACGCGGTTTTGCTGTTCAACCCCACGGTGATGAAACTGGCCCGCTGGAGCAGCCCCGATGGGTTGGTGGCCGCGTTGTACGTGCTGGGCATGTACGGCGTGGTGCGGCACCGTTCTCCATGGGCGGCAGCGGCGTGGCTGGTCATGGTGCTGTTGCGGCCCAACACGGCCTTGTGGCTGGCCCCTGTGGCGATGTGGGCGTGGTGGCAGGCACGGTACATGATGTGGCCCTTGCTGGGTGTGGGCATGGTGGCGGTGGCCATACAATGGCTTTTCCCCAACTACCCCCTCAGCGTGGTGTGGCAACACACGTTTGGCTTCCCTTACACCCACCCCGCCGAGGTGCATTTAGCGTGGACGCACGATGTTTACATGGCCACCTTCAAAAACCGCATAGGCCTGCTGCACGGGCGGGATGCCGTGGTGTGGGGCCTGATGGCCGCCTGCACGGGGCTTATGTGGGCCACCCAAGCCCCTGTGCGCTGGCTGGCCACGGCCGTGATGGCGGGGGCGTGCCTGCAACTTGCAGTGTTCCCCGCCTTTTGGGAGCGGTATTTTGGTGGAATAGCGATTTGTTTAGTACTTATGGCTCTATCGGCACTCATAAAGCCCAAACCATACCGCGCTGAACCTTAATGCCGTGTTGAAGATATGGTTGGCTCTGGTGCGTTTGTTGGGCGTTTATCCTCAAACCCCGCAGCTGTTATTTCTTCGGCACGTTTTTGGGCTTGCGCGTAACGGCCCCGAACGAGTTCATGTTTGGTATAGAGACTCAACCTCGTGTTGATAACGCGCTCCCGTTTTTCCTGAGATAATTCCACGGCCTCCACATACAGCTTGGATGCCGCGATTTCATCCATCAGGCTTTTAAGCATGAGATTGCGCGCCATGTGTGGTTTTTGCTCAAAGAATCTTTGACGGGCTCGGTGATATTCATAACTTCCACGAGAGTCTAAAATTGTTACCGATAAAAATTTCTTTATGTCAATAATTTGAATGGGCGATGAATCATTCGGATCAAGTACTTGGAAACTTTTAATGCTGGCATTACCAGTTAACTTACTCAGAAACTCCAAATAGAAATCTGACACTCTTTGGGCATTATATATAGCCAGTGTACGACCACTTTCATCGAGAGATTCTAATTCTTTCTTCAACTCATCCATTGGATTTTGGATGGTTTGGTTGGACTTTGTGACGAACATGGAACACCTCTTTATGTATACTTGTATTTATAAAAAAACAAGGCTTCGTCAACCCCCTTGCTTTTTGGCCATTTGTTTGGCATAGCTAACCCAACATCAATCAACAGGAGTGACTCCCATCGGTCGTTTTCGCGGTAAACCAGACAGAAACTGGCAGTACGAGCATCGCATCAACGAAATGATCCGCATCCCGCAAATCCGCGTGGTGGGGCCCGAAGGCGAGAACTTTGGCATTATGGCCACCCGCGACGCGCTGTTCAAAGCCCGCGAGTTTGAGCTGGATCTGGTGGAAATCTCCCCTAACGCCTCGCCGCCTGTGTGTAAAATATTGGATTACGGCAAATTCCGCTTCCAAGAGCAAAAACGTAAGCGCGAAGCTAAAAAGAACCAGATTATCCAAGAAACCAAAGAGCTGGTGTTCCGCCCTGGTACGGAAGAAAACGATTATCAGGTGAAACTCCGCAAAATCAAAGAGTTTTTAGCCGAGGGCAACAAAGCCAAAATCAACCTGCGCTTCAAAGGCCGCGAGGTAACCCACATGGAGATTGGCCAAGAGATGCTGACCCGTTTGGTGAACGACACCGCCGACGTGGCCAAGGTGGATTTCCGCTCCGCCAAGGTGGAAGGGCGGTTTTTGGTGCTGATTCTCTCTCCAGGTGGTAAAGGCGGTAATGCTCCTAAAAAACCTGAAACGCCTACCGCGTAACGTTTTGACAGGTTAGAAGTCCCCCATACCCTCCATCCATCGGCACGGTGCAGCCTGTGAGGCTGGGCAAGGTGATGAGGATGTGGTTGCGGCGGTAGAGGGGGATGTAGGGCAGCGTTTCCGTTTGGAGTTTTTGAGCGGTTATCGCCGCCTCGGTTTGGGCTTGGGGAGTGGTGGCCGCGGCCAGGTTGTCCAGCGCGGCGTCCAGCTGGGGCAGGTTCACGCGGCCACGGTTCATACCCTTGGGCGGGGCCATGGTGCTGTGGAAGGTTTTGACCACAAAGTCGGGTGGCATAAGGCCTGTCCAACTGGCCAGGGCCATGTCAAACCGCCCTGCTTTCAAGGCCTCGTAAAAAGCACCCCACTCCAACGGGCGGAGTTTGATTTGGATGCCGATTTTCAGCACATCGTCTTGGATCACTTGCGCCACTTTTTGGCTCAAGGCATCGGTGCTGGTCAGCAACGTCAGTTCAAACCGTGGGCTGTTGGCATCCCCCACCAAGCCCATATCGTCCAGCGCATCAAAGGCTTCGCGGGGGTTGTACGCAGGTTCAGGGGCGTTCCATGCCGCGGGGTGATTGGGGGGCAACAACGTGCCCGCATAGGTGGCCATGCCCCCCAGCAGGTATTGCCGTAAAGCGGCGGTATGGATGGCCTGTTGCAGCGCGTGGCGGATGTGGTGGTTGGCCACATATTCGTTGCGGAAGTTCAGGGCCAAATAGCTGTAACTGCTGCTGGGAGTATTTACCACGTTCCAGCCTTGGCGGGTGGCCCATGTGGCCAGTTCGGGGGGGATGTCGTTCAACACCACGTCCACCTCACCACGTTTCAGTTTGAGTAGGCGGGTGGTGGGGTCGGAGAGGGGGAGGAAGGTTAAGGGTTGGTTGGACGGCTTTGTGGGTATCAAGGTAACGCTACCCAGAGTATCGGTGGCGCCAAGTTTGTACAAACCTAGGCCTGCGCGGGGTTCGCCCAAGGTGTCATTTGTGGGGGCGGGGGCAAGGGGGATGTCCGCCAACGTGGTGAGAAACCCCAAGGTTGTGCGGGGCAAGGTGAAGCGGAGGAGTGTGGGGGTTGGGGACTCCATGCGTACATCCGCCAAAACACCCGAAAGCGGGCTGCGGGGAGTGCGTTGCAGATACTCCAGCCAGCCTTTCACTTCGGTGGATGTAAGGGCGGTGCCGTTGTGGAAGGCCCAGCCCGTGGGCAGCGTGCAGGTGAACACCGTAAACGTGGTGTTGGCAGTGCAGCGTTCCGCCACCAAGGGGGTGGGTTGGAACTGGCTATCGATTTTCAACAATGCAGGGTTGGTGAGTTGCAACAGGCGGGCACCCGCGGCATCGGTGGCCAGAGCGGGGTCCAGGCTTTTGGGCGCGCTGGAGACGGCCACCACCAGCAGTTTGGAGGGTTGGGGGGCGGGGTACAGCATTTCAAGGGGATAAATGCCTACCATAAAGGCACACATCCCCACTTGAAACCACCGTGCTGGCTTGTGAAACAGGCTCATATAAGGGCATGATACGGCAGGATGAACCGTAAAGCCACCCTGTTCGCCATGGTATGTGCCCTTGGGGTAAGCGCCGCCGTACCCGCCCATGCGGGGATGATGGAATGGGTGGACGATGTGTTTACGTTTCGGGAAGACCAGAAAGAGCGGGTTTCCCCCCGCCGTGCCCTGCCCCCCAAAGTGGTGGTAAGCCCCTATTACGACGAACGCCAGCACGACAGCTGGAGCAATTATTACACCCGCACCGATTTGCAGGTGCAAAACGCAGCCTCGGGCAGTGCCAGCAAGGTGATGCGGCCCGCCACGCCGCCCGATGGCCAAGGTGGGTATGACCGTGGCTTTGGCCAAACCCGCAGTGCGGCGTACATTGGTGAACCCGGCACCGGCCCTGGCATGAACTTGGGTGCGGCGGATGCCCGTGTGAACGGCGATACCCGCATTGGCAACGCCGTGCGGGATTGGCGCGATGGCGCCCCCAGCGACCCCTTGGGTGGCCGCGCGGGCGATTACAACTACCGCCTGCATGCAGGTAACGCTGATGATGGTTACAGCGGCCAGCGCGTGTACCGTGGAGATGGTTCTGGCAGTATTGAAAACGGCGAAGGCGGCAACGGTTGGAGCGGCGGCAAAGCAGATACCTACACGGTGGAACGCGGCGATACTCTGAGCGGCATTGCCGACAAACCCCAAATTTACGATAACTGGAAGCTGTGGCCCTTGATTTACAGCGCTAACCGCAAGGTGATTGGCCGCGACCCCGACAATTTGAAACCCCAGCAGAACTTGGATATCCCCCGTGATTACACCGACAAGCAAGCCCGCGCCGCCGAGCGTAAGGCCGGGGCGCATGGGCGGGGGGTGTATGGGGATGGGCGGTAATCTATCTAAATAACTTTATTTTAAGGCATGTATGGGGGTTGAGGGGGCATCAGCACCCTCACGCCAACGGCGTCATTACAGCAAAGCTGTTGGTCTCCGCTACGCTACGGCTCCAGGGAGCACGACCCCTCACACATCCAGAAACCCGCAGGCCAACCTGCCGCGCGCAACCTGGACCCGTAGGGCAACGCACGTGCGTATCCAGTACTGCTCGTGCCGTAAGCCCTGGATTCCAGCCTGCGCTGGAATGACGCTTCGCGTTATAAGGGGGTAAACCCCCTTAACCCCCAACTTGTCGCAAACCAAAGTTATTTAGCTATAGCATCCTCACATGGCGTCCCCGACAGGAATCGAACCTGTATCTGCCGCTTAGGAGGCTACCGTACTATCCATTGTACTACGGGGACGTTGTTCAACCTGTGGCAGAAGCTTGGAAAAACGTCAAGAACAGGGTGACTTGGCGGGCGATTTCGGCTAGGTTTGGGCCATGACACGCTCCACCTTGCGCTTGCTGCTGGCCATTTCCCTTATCCCGTTGTTGGCCTTTGCGGCCAGCCACAAAGCCAAACGGGAACGGGTGGAGAAAGAACTGCCTCTCCCTGCCCCCATAGAAGCCCGTGTGGTGCAGGTGTTGGATGGTGATACGTTGGTGCTGGCCAGCGGCGAGCGGGTGCGGCTGGTGGATATCAACACTCCCGAAGGCCCCCATGATGGCGCCCCCGCCGAACCCTTTGCGGAAGAGGCCAAACAGCGGTTGAAAGACCTTGCGCTGGATAAAACGGTGCGGCTGGAGACCTCTCGCAAAGAGCGCGACGTGTACGGCCGCCGTTTGGCCCATGTGTACGCGGGCAGCACGTGGGTAAACGGCACCTTGGTGCGTGAAGGTTTGGCCGTGGCCTACACCTTTGCCGACAACCAGATGAAAGCCCCCGACATCCTCAAAGCCGAAAACGAGGCCCGCACCGCCCAGCGTGGCCTGTGGAGCCACCCGCGGTGGAACATCAAACCCGCCGCCGCCTGCTGCACCGAGACCGAGATGGGGCGTTTTCAGCTGGTGGAAGGCACGGTGGTGGATAGCGGAGGCGACAAAGACCATATTTACCTGAACTTCGGGCCGGATTACCGCACCGACTTTACCATCCGCATTGCCCGCAAAGATGCGAAGAAATACTTCCTGAAATCCGGTATCAAAGACATTCCCGCTACCTACGTAGGCCGCACCGTGCGCGTTCATGGTCAAGTGGTGCCCGTGTATGGGGCGATGGTGGTGGTGAGCCATCCGGCGCAGGTGGAGATTTTGAAATAAATGGCCATGCCCGATACCCCTGTGATGCAGCAATACGGCCGTTTGAAGGCGGCGCATGCGGGGTTTTTGGTGTGGTTCCGTATGGGGGATTTTTACGAGCTGTTTGGCGACGATGCCGTGGCGGCAGCCGAGGTGTTGGGTATAACACTCACCGCGCGACGCACGGCGAAGGAGGGGGATGCGGGCATCCCCATGTGTGGCGTGCCCTACCACGCGGCGGAAGGGTACATTGCCAAATGCTTGCACGCGGGCTTTAAAGTGGCGTTGGCCGAACAAACCGAAAGCCCCGAAGCCGCCCGCAAAGCCCGTGGCAGCGGCGCGTTGGTGAACCGCGAGGTGGTGCGGTTGTACACCCCCGGAACCTTGACCGAAGACACGTTGTTAGAGGCTGGAAAACCCACCTATTTGGCCGCCGTGGCGGGGGATGACGGCGTGGGTGCGGCGTGGCGCGGTGCGCTGGCATGGTTGGAATTGAGCACGGGGGAAGTGGGGTATCGGGCGGTTTCGGCCAGCACCTTGGGGGCAGTCGTGGCAGCATTGGCCCCGGGCGAGGTGGTGGTGCCGCCGGCCTTGGAAGACAACCTGTTGAGTTTGATGACCCGCAAACAAGTGAGTGTGCAAGAAAGTTTGTTCCATCCCGCCCGTACGGAAGATACCTTGAAGCGCGCCTACGGCGTAACCCACGTGGATGGTTTGGGTGTGGACGATGCCGTGGCCCGCACCGCCTTGGGGGCGTTGATGGGCTATGCCGAACTGACCCAGATGGGCAAATTGCCCGTGTTCCAAAACCCCCGTGTGGTGGCAACCCGAGGCGTGCTGCATATGGATGCCGCCACGCGCCGCAACTTGGAACTGACCGAAAGTTTGGCGGGGCAGAGGAAAGACAGTTTGCTGGGCGAGTTGGATGGGTGCATCACCGCTGCTGGCGCCCGTTTGCTGGCCCGCTGGGTGGCTGAGCCCAGTGCGGATGTGGGGGTTATCAATGGCCGTTTGGATTCCGTGGCATGGGCTGTGGCCAATCCCTCCGTGCGTGCCGACCTGCGGAGATTGCTGAAGCTGACGGGTGATGTGGCACGGTGCGTGAGCCGCATTTTGCTGAACCGTGGCGGCCCGCGGGATATGGCCGTGCTGCGGCAAACGGGTGTGCAGTTGCCCGCGTTGGCACAGGTGCTGGAAGGGGCCTTACCACCCTTGCTGGCCCACCACCGCACGGGGCTTATGGGACTGGGCGATTTGACCACTTTGCTGTCCCGCGCCTTGGCAGATGACCCCTTGCCTGCCCTGTTGCGGGAAGGTTGGTTTATGCGAGATGGATATGACGCCGAGTTGGACACCCAGCGCCACATGGTGAAGCACGGCCACGAACTTTTGGAGGCTTTGGAACGGGATGAAAGCGCTGCCAGCGGCATGGTGCTGAAAGCCCGTTACAACCAAGTATGGGGATATTATTTGGAAGTAACCAAAGCGCAGATGAAGGAGGTGCCTCCGCATTTTATTCATCGCCAAACCACCACCAACGCCCACCGGTACACCACGCCGAAACTTCAGGAGTTGGAGCGCAATTTGGGAAGTGCCGGGGCCGCCGCCCAAGCCTTGGAAGAGCGCCTGTTTGCTGAGTTGGGCGAGGCCGTGCGGAAACACAGTTACGCGTTGCTCGCCGCCAGCGAAAGTTTGGCCACGCTGGACGTGCTGACCACCTTGGCCGAACATGCCGCCCGCCGTGGCTGGGTACGGCCCGTGGTGGATGATAGCACGGCGTTTGAGGTGGTGGCAGGACGCCACCCCGTGGTGGATACCCGCGTGAGTACGTTTGTACCCAACGATTGCGCGTTGACGGGTGGGCAGGTGTGGTTGTTGACGGGGCCGAACATGGCGGGGAAGAGCACGTTCCTCCGCCAAAACGCCTTGCTGGTGGTGTTGGCCCATATGGGGAGTTTTGTACCCGCCCAAAGCGCGCACATCGGCGTGGCGGATAACCTGATGAGCCGCATTGGTGCGGCGGATAATCTGGCTGCGGGCCAAAGCACGTTTATGGTAGAGATGGTGGAAACCGCCGCCATTTTGAACAAGGCCACCCCCCGCAGTTTTGTGATTTTGGACGAACTTGGCCGTGGCACGGCCACGTACGATGGCTTGGCCATTGCGTGGGCGTGCGTGGAGCACATTGCCAACTCCCTGCACTGTCGCACCCTGTTTGCCACCCATTACCATGAGTTGACGGCGTTGGGTGATAACATTCCCACCGTAACCCCCCACCACGTGGCGGTGAAGGAATGGAAGGGGGATGTGGTATTTCTCCACAAGGTTCAGGCAGGGGCGGCCACAGGAAGTTATGGAGTTCATGTGGCCAAATTGGCGGGAGTACCAGCGCCCGTGGTGGCGCGGGCAGCGGGGTTGCTGGAAGGCTTCACCAAGGCCGCCAAAGGCAAAGGTGCCGTGCGGGTGGATGATTTGAGTTTGTTTACGGCGCCTCAACCCAAGGCGCAGAACGACAACCTGATTGAGCAACGCTTGCGGGGGTTGGATGTGGATGGGTTGAGCGCCCGTGAAGCTTTGGAGAAACTGTACGAGCTGCGGGGGATGGTGGTGTAATGGCGATTTTAAAAAACAGCCTGATTGTGTCGCTGTGGACCATGGTGAGCCGCGTGCTGGGTTTTGCCCGCGACCTGTTGATTGCCAACAAATTGGGGGCGGGGTTGGCCAGCGATGCGTTTTTTATCGCCCTCCAACTGCCTAACTTGCTGAGGCGGTTGCTGGGGGAAGGCGCCTTCAATGTAGCTTTTGTGCCCTTGCTGGCGCGGGAGCAAGCCAAAGGCCATGCCGAAGCCAAAGCGTTTGCCGAAAGTGTGTTGGGGTGGCTTACCGTTGTGTTGGTGGTAATTAGCATGTTGGGGGTTATCTTCATGCCTGCCGTGGTGGGCACCATGATGCCCGGCTGGGTGGGCGATGCGGACAAGTTTGGCCTGACCGTGGCGTTGGGGCGTATCACGTTCCCTTACGTGTTGATGATTTGCCTTGCGGCCTTTATGGGGGCCATTTGCAACACGGCGGGGCGGTTTGCCGCCTATGCCATGGTGCCCAGTTTGTTGAACTTGGCGTTCATCGTCGGGTTGTTTGCCTTGCCCGCGGGTGGGCTGGAGCCTGCCTACGCGGCGGCGTGGAGCGTACCCATCGGCGGCCTTGCCCAAGTGGCCTACATGGTGTGGGAAATGAACCGTGCGGGCTACCGTTTGCGGTTGGGCGTGCCCAAACCCCACCCGTTGTTGAAACCCATGCTGTACCGCATGGGCCCTGCCGCATTGGGAGTAGGCGTTTTGCAACTGAGCATTTTGCTGGATAACTTTGTGGCCAGCTGGGTGGGCGATGGCGCGGTGAGCTACCTGCAATACGCCAACCGCTTTTACCAATTTCCGCTGGCCCTGATTGGCATCGCTGTGGCCACGGTGCTGCTGCCCCACCTTTCCACCTTGTTGGGCAAGGGCGATAAGGCGGGGGCCAGCCAAAGTTTTATGGATGCGTTGATGGGATGCCTCACCTTAGCGGCGGGAGCTACGGCAGGGTTGCTGATGCTGGCACCGGAACTGATGGTAACCCTGTTGCACCACGGGGCGTTTACCGTGCACGCCGCCCATGCTTCGGCGTGGGCCATGATGGCGTTTGTGCTGGGTTTACCCGCGTACATTCTCACCAAAGTAACCGCCCCCGCTTTTTTTGCGAACGAAGATGCCAAAAGCCCCGTGATGGCCAGTGCCTTAGCTTTGGGGGTAAACTTGGTGTGCAATTTTGGGTTGGCGTTCGGGCTTATCCATCTGGGGTATCCGCACGTAGCCCACGTGGGGATTGCTGTGGCCACGGCCATCGGCGGTTATGTGAACGCAGGATTGCAATGGTACTGGTTACGTAAGCAGGGTGTGTTTGTTCTGGCCGAAACCAGCATGGTAAAACCCCTGTGTGCCATGATGGCCGTAGCGGGGAGCATGATGCTGGCGTTGGCGGTGTTCAAACTTGCCATGCCGTACCCGATGGAAGCCCATCTTCTTCTCCGCACCGCATGGCTTGCAGCCGCCATAACGCTGGCAACAGGTGTGTTTGTGGCAGGGGTTGAAGTTACCAAATTGCTCAATCTACGCGCCTTGCTGGCATCCCTCCGTCATCGGAAGCAGGCTACCATATCCGAAGATACAATTTAAGCCACATCCAACTCGCGTAACCGCCCCAGCAACACCGCCGCCATGGTAAGGGTGGGGTTGGCCAGTTTGGTAAATTCTCGTGCGATGGTTTGGTAGCGCTGGCAGGCGGCACCACAGGCTTTGTGCCAGTTGGTGGGGGCCATGTGTTTTACCAACAGTTGTTCGGTCAGGCGGGCTTGGCGGGCCTGAATTTCACGCTCCATGGCGTACATGGCAGACCGGCTGTGTTTGTCGGTAAGGGGTAAACCGCGCAGTTTGCGGGTAATGGCGGGCAGGTGCAGCTCCTCGCCCAAGGCCATCAGCAGCTCCAGCACTTTGCTGGGTGGGGCCTTGTGCCGTTGGGCCAACACCACCGCTTGGGGCACCATGGTGCTGGCGGAAAGATGACCCAGTTTTTCGGCCAACGCAGGTGTAAGCCCTTGTTTAGCCCATTGCTTTTGGAAGCTCCCCGTATCCGCCAGCATAGTGGGGGGCAGCAAGCGTGCCATGGTTTTGTAAAGCTTGTGGCATTCTGCTTCAAACGCGCCACCCCAGCGGGAAGCCTCCACAGGCTGACCGTGGGCCAAAATCCATCCTGCCAGCGTGAAAATGCTCACCCTCCAGCGCAACGCGGCTTCCACCTGCGTGGCCATGGGCAAGGTGGGGGCAAGGGCATCAAATTTGGCCCAGAAGGGCACCAAACCCAACAGGCTGATGGCCGCCAAACGGGCCTTGATGGCATCTTGCGGAGTACAACCAAAGTCGGCTTGCAACCGCTGGCCCATCACCAACCCGCAGCGGTTGATAATCATGTTGGATACCAAGGTATCCATCATTTCGTTGGCTAACGGGTGGTGGGGAATGATGCTGGCGAATTGCTGTTGCAATGTGGCGGGGAAGTAGGCCATCAACATGTCTTGCAGCAAGGGGCTGGTGTAATCCAACTTGCCCGCAATCTGGCTGCGCAAAGCAGCTTTGGTGCCTGCCAGCAAAGCTGCTAACTCGGGCCGTACGAAGTGGGGCTTATCTCGCTGTTTCAATATATCGGCGGTGGGGAGGTTGTCCACCTTCACATCCACCAAACCCCGCTTCAACATCTCCAGCTGCCATGCGTACATGTCGGCATGGTCGGCGGTGTCGGCTTTCTCGGATAACGTGAGGGCCATGTTTTGCAACCGGTTGTCATCCAGCACCAAATGGGCCAAATCTTCGGTCAGGGTGGGCAAAAGTTTCAGGCGTTGGGGTTCGGTCAACAATTTACGGGCTTTGGCATCTTCCAGCAAAATTTTCACATTCACTTCGTGGTCGCTGGTGCTCACACCAGCCGAATTATCCAAGGCATCGGTGTTCAAACGCACGCCGTTCAGGGCCAGTTCGGTACGGCCTTTGGGGGTAATACCCAGGTTACCGCCTTCCCCAATCACGCGGGCCTGCACGTCTTTGGCGTTCACGCGCACGGCATCGTTGGCGCGGTCGGCTACGTCGGCATGGCTTTCGGTGGTGGCTTTGATGTACGTACCAATACCGCCGTTCCACAGCACATCAACCTCAAGCCGAAGAATGGCTTGAATCACGGTATCCGGCGCGGCTTCCTTGCTATCAATCCCCAGCAGTTTTTGGGCTTGGGGAGAAAGGGGCACGGTTTTAGCCGACCGTTCCAACACACCACCACCTGCCGAGATGAGTTTGGTGTTATACCCATCCCAACCCAGTTTGGCGGTAAACATGCGCGTGCGCTCGGCGTAGCTGGTGGCGGGGGTGGGGGTAGGGTCAAGGAAGATATGTTTGTGGTTAAAGGCGGCTAGAAGTTTCACATGGGGGCAGCGCAACAAGCCGTTGCCAAACACGTCGCCGCTCATGTCGCCAATGCCGGTCATGGTGATGGGCGTTTTGGCGGAAGGAACAACCCCCAGCGTTTGCAAATGGTGCTGCACACTCACCCACGCCCCGCGGGAGGTAATGCCCATCTCCTTGTGGTCGTAGCCCAAAGCCCCGCCGCTGGCAAAGGCATCGCCCAGCCAAAAGCCCTTGGCGGCGTTTTTGGTGGGTTTATCCCAAAAATCAGCCGCAATGGCCGTGGTGTTGGCAAGGTCGCTAAACGTGGCCGTGCCTTTATCGGCTGCCACCACAAAGTAAGGGTCAAATCCGTCGTGGCACACCACGTTGCGGGGGTGAACCACAGCATCGCCCGCACGGGTATCCGTAATGCTCAGCATGGCGTTCACGTAGGCCGCGTACACGTTGCGAATGGCGGTGTGCGCTTCCGCCCGTTGAGGAGGCAACGGCATCTTCACCACAAACCCGCCTTTGGCACCGGTGGGCACGATGATGACGTTTTTGCGCACTTGGGTTTGTTGCAGGCCCAGCACTTCGGTGCGGTAGTCGGTCAGGCGGTCGCTGTGGCGGATGCCCCCCCGCGCCAGCGGCCCGCCGCGCAAATGCACCCCTTCAAACTCGGCGCCGCCGTACACAAACATTTCGCGCCAAGGGCGGGGGGTGGGCATGCTGTCCATCAGGCTGCAATCAAATTTGAACGCCAAAGCTGCGCCAGCACCTTGCCAAAAATTGGTGCGGAGACTGGCTTGGATCATTTCCAACATTAAGCTGGCCATACGGTCGTGGTCCACATCCGGCAAGGTGGCCCAAAGCTCGCGGGTTTGGCCTTCCAGCTGGTGCACCAGTTTGGTGCGGGCATGGGGGGCGTAGGCGGGGTTGTGGCGGGCGTCAAATATCTCCCACAGGTGTTTGGCAACGGCGGGGTAATGGCGCAGCACTTTGCGCATTTGCCACGGGTTGCAACGGCCATCCAACTGGGAGGCATAGGCCACCAAGGCCCGCAGCACATGCAGGGCGGCAAAGGGCACGCCTTTGCGGGTAAGGCTGTTCAGGCTATCCACTTCGGTAGTGCGCAGCAGGCAGGCCGTGAGGGCTTTGGCAAGTTCATCGGCCACGGTGCCTGAAACGGGCTGGCTGGGGTTGGCACAAGTAAGCACATGCAGCCACAGTTGCTGTTTGCCGCTGCGGTGATGGAACACATCTTCCCGGATGGCTTCCAGCCGGAACGAATGCACCACGGGCATCATTTCGGCCAAGGTAAGCTGGGCATGGGTGCTGTAAATGTGGATGGTAAAGGCTTGGTTGCTGGCGTTGATTACCACCTGCACCGAAGGGGCATGGGGGGCGGTTAAGGCGGCCACGGCGGCGGCATCCGCACGGGTGGTGGCGGGGGTGGTTTTCAGCCATGTCGCAAGGGCGGTGGGGAGGGTGGGGGCGGATGTTTTCATCGCCCCAACCTACGCCACAGCCCGTGAACGTCAAGAGTGAGAGCTAGGAAAAACGATGGTGCGTTGCACGATGGTTATTATGTTTCGACATCCACCAAGTGACGGGGGGTTTTTGGGTCAACGGCCTCGTCGTGGGTGGTTTCATCTTCCGGCACCGGCACACGGCGTTTTTGGTTGGAGTTGGCTGTTTTTTGGGTTTGAAGCTGGCTGGGCACGCCATAAGCAGCGCCAAGGTTAATAGCTGATTCGGCGGGTTGGGGTGTGGCTCCTTGGGCTTGGGCAACGCTGGCGCGGCGGGCGTGCTCGCGCCCGTGGGTTAAGTCGGTGCTTTTGTGCGTAGCGGCCAACGCTACCGGGTTGGGGCCGCCACTGAGGGCTGTCACCATGTCTCTCTCCTTGTGATGTTATGGAAAGAAACATAAATAAACCTGACACTTCTCTATTATTTTTCGTGTGAGAACGTGAGAAAAAGATAGCGGTCTTTTTCGGGGTCAAAGGGTTTGAAATGCATAACGAGGTTTTTGGGAAAAACCTCACCTTTTAAAAGATTGAAAATTGAATTTAAAGCCGTGGTAGCTTGTTGTCTTTTTTGAAGAATAATCTGACGTTTGGGCATTTCTCCGTAATAAACTTGGATTTGAAAACCATGAGAACTTTCCCGATGATATTGCAACTGATGCGCCAGTGAGGACATGATAAACAAGGCTTCCGTGACGTAACGGTTATGTTCGATCGGCATAACAAACTCCTTTGTATTAAAGTATACGGAAAATAGGTCTACTTGTAAATTAATATAAATCCATATAAAAACCAATCATGAACCACCCCCTTACCCTCGCGCTGGAATGTACCTTGGGCGGCTTGCACATGGCGCTGGCGGGTGGGCCGTTGAAGGAGGCTGTTCTCCACACCGACACCACCCCCCGCGCGGCGGATGGTTTGCACACCACGCTTCAAGCGTTGCTCACCGCCCATAACCTGAAGCTGGCCGACGTGCAGCGCGTTGTCACCACAATCGGCCCCGGAAGTTTTACGGGCATCCGCATGGGCGTTGCCGTGGGCGAAGCCCTGAAGCTGCTGAACCCTGCCGTTCAGCTCATCGGCCTTGGCACGTTGGAAGCCCTCGCCGCCAACCTGATAACGTACCAACCTACCAACCTAGCCTTCACAATTGCCACCGATGCCGCGGGCCAAACCCTGTACACCCAAACCTTCCACCCCGATGGCACCCCGGCCACCGAACCCACGTGCGTTGCGGCGGAAGATTTCCACAGCGACCACCCCGTGTATTGCCCCACCACGTGCCTGCTGCTGCCTGCCGCGCACTATCTGCCACCATTCTCCCCCACAACCCTGCTGGCCATGGCCAAAAACCCCGCCACCCACAAACCCTTTGCCCCGCTGTACGTGAAGCCGTTGGCGTATAAGGTGAGTGCGTGAGCACCCTCCCCACCCCGTGGAATGACCCTATCTTTACCGCCGCCATGGCGCAGGCGTTGTTGAATCAACCCCATCACATCCTTTTAACCCACAATTCCAGCCATCTGCTGGCCCGTGTGGTGCCCCACAGTCCGGCGGATGTGCTGACCCTGTACACCCCGCCCGAAGCCCGCCGCCATGGCCATGCCCGCGCGTTGATGAACCAACTTATCGCCCATGCCCGCGTCGCCCCGTGCCCCGCTATTACGCTGGAAGTCCGTGCTTCCAACACTCCCGCCCGTGCGCTGTACGAAAGCTTGGGGTTTAGCATCCAAACCACCCGCAAGGGGTACTATGCCAACCCTGTGGATGATGCTGTAGTGTATGGGTTAGCGTTGGAAAATACTTGAGGGCAGCAAAGATTCTTGAAAGGCTCGAGGCAAGCCAAAATGCTCATAAACATTATCTCTCACCGTCATATGAATGCGGCCTAAGTGGTTCTGGCCATAGCCTTGTCGGAGGCACAAACCCCAAAACCGGTCGCACCATGCATTGCCTTCAATGACACAATCACGGCCTGTTTCTTCCATCAGTTGTGTTGCTAACAAAGTGTGTGTGGTGGGATCAAACTTTTGAGAAACAAATTGGAACATGGCCTTAAGACGGGTAAAATCTGAGTAATCAGCACGTTGCAAAGCTATAAAATCAGGTTGTTGTGAACGTTTTTTGGCGTCTTTCGGAGTTGCTTTTTGCATCCAAAGGCGTGTTTCCAGGGATGTAGTTTTCCATGCCATGTAGGCGTTCTCAACCGAGGGAAACACCATATCAGGCATCGTTACAAACGACCCATTGGAAAGAGGGATTTGCTCCGATGGCACAACAATATCAACAGCCTCAAAGTTGCTTAAAAACTGAAAAGGCCCGCGAAATGACTGGATAGAACGCCATGGAGCCTCGTCTTCACGGTTGTGAATGGTGGCCGTATAAAGGTGGCGGTTGTTGGATGTCATAAACACATCTAAACCAAAACCATAATTTCTTCAAGATGTACGGTTTTTACAAACTTATCCACAACAACATCTAGCACTTGGCAGGCGGTACAAACATGCTAAAGTACCCCTGTGCCCGAGAACAAACCGCTGACCCTCACCTTCCCCTCCAACCAACTGGTGCAAGAGCTGTGCGGGCGGCACGACAACCACCTGCAGCTGATTGAAGACAAGTTGGGCGTGCAATTGGTGGCCAAAGGCAACCAGCTGGCCGTGTTTGGCCCACCGGACCAAGCCACCCAAGCCAAAGCGGTGCTGGACGATTTATATGAGCTTTTGAAGCAAGGCATGAGTTTAAGCCCCGCCCAAGTGGAAGCCACGTTGCGGCTGGCGGATGGGTTGATCAACACGCGCCTGAAGCCCTCGGAAATGATGGCGGGCAGCACGGTTATCCATACCCCGTTGGTGAAGATTGTGCCCCGCAGCGTGAGCCAACACCGCTATGTGGCCGCCCTGCAAACCAGCACGCTGGTGTTTGGCACGGGGCCCGCCGGTACGGGGAAAACCTTTTTGGCCTGCGCCCAAGCGGTGAATTTGCTGACCAAGGGCAAGGTGCAAAAGATGATTCTTACCCGCCCGGTGGTGGAGGCGGGGGAGCGGTTGGGGTTCCTCCCTGGCACGTTTGAGGAAAAAATCGACCCCTACCTGCGCCCCTTGTTTGATGCTCTGGACGACACCATGGGCCGCGACCGCTGGATGAAACTGCGGGAAACGGGCCAGATTGAGATTGCCCCCTTGGCTTACATGCGTGGCCGCACCCTGCACGATTGCGTGATGCTGCTGGACGAAGCCCAAAACACCACGGCGGTGCAAATGAAAATGTTCCTCACCCGTTTGGGCGAAGGCTCCCGCTGCTTTGTGACGGGGGATATGACCCAGTGCGACCTGCCCCGTGGCCAACGCAACGGCCTGAAAGATGCCGTGGAGGCCCTAGAAGGCCTGCGCGATATTGACGTGGTGCATTTTGGCGAGGGTGATGTGGTGCGCCACCCGCTGGTATCCACCATCGTGGGCGCCTACGCCGAACGCGACCGGCAGATTACGCTGAAGTTGGAGGAGTAGGTTTTAAAAGGGTTTAACAAAGTCTTTTGTCCAAGAAGGCTGACTTTCTGTATAAATGTGGTAGCGGCTTTGGAATTCAGGCTTGTTGATGGATATGCCAAGCTTTACAGAGGTTACAAGGGATGGCGCAGCAACATAGGTAAACTCTTCTTGCTGGAGCGCTTGATCTGGCTGGGAATAATGAAAAGCAAGGTGGGTACCGCATTTGTTGCAAAACATTCGATTTGCTCTACCAGAATTGAATGTCGTTAAAGTGTGGTGAGAATCATTAAAAGTAATTGAAGTTGTTGGAAAACCTACCCAAGAGATAACCGAAGCTCCATGGATATGTTGGCATTGGCGGCAATGACAATGTTGGAATGACGTAGGTTCTGAAGTTGCAACGTAGGTTACAGAGCCACAAAAACATTTTCCATGAATAGACGTCATCCCACTCGCACCCCATGTTTGGCCAGCACCGCAGTCGGGTCTTGGTGCAGGCGGGAGAGGCCGAGGGTGTGGCTGGGCAAGCCCATAGCCGTGCCCACCAGCTGGGTGATGTTCATTTCCGGCAAGCCGATTTTTGTGCCCATGGCGGCTTCGCTGCGGGCTTGGTAGGCGCCCAGTGCCATGTCGCACAGGGTGCAGGGGGATACCATCACATCCGCCCCTTTTTGTTTGGCTTCCAAGCTGTGGCCGCCGCTCATGTGGAGGAATTCTTTTTCGTTCAGCAACATGTAGTGGAAGCCGCAGCATTTGTCTTTCCCGTAGTAATCCACGCTGTCGCCTCCCAGGGCGGCGATGATGCTTTCCAGATATTTGGGGCCTTGCACGGTGCCGCCGCGGCCTTCAAAAATCTCGTTAGGGCGCAAGCTGTGGCAGCCGTAGAAGGGGGCTACGCGCAGACCGTTCAGCGGCTGGCGGATGTGGCGTTTTAACTCGTCCACGCCCACATCGTCCACCATCACCCATGTTAAATGCTTCACATCAATGGTGCCGTTGTAAGGCCGCACGTTGGCCTTGCGGAGCACGTGGTTGATGCGTTCCCGCAGTTCGGGGTCGTTCTTCAACCGCTGGTTGGCAAAACTGAAGGTTTGCAGGCAGGTGTTGCAGATGGTGACAATGTCCATCCCCATCTCTTCGGCTTCCGAGAAAATACGGGCATTGATGGCCAAGCCCGCCGCAGGGTCATGCTCTTGCAGGTTCCCCGCGCCGCAGCAGGTGGCTTTGGGCATATCGTGCAGGCCAATGCCCAGCTCTTTCGCAATGGCGCGGGCGCTCCAATCGGCTTCTTTCTGGATCTGCTTGGCGGCACAGCCGGGGTAGTACGCGTACTGCTTGGTGGTGGAGAGGCCCATGAGTTCTTCCTTTTGGGAGAGAATAGGGGAAATGGTGAGAGGCGACAAGGGGGAAGGGTTTAGAATGAAGGCTCGAGCACAACATGAGTGCCATCTTGGCGACACATAATATCGTCAAAGCGAATCATGTTGGGTTTGCCTGTGAAGTTTACGAGCAATGCAGCTGTTTTAAGAAGTTTGGGGTTTTGCCTTATAATATTCCGTATAAACGCATGTCGAAGGTCAAAACCCTCGTTAATATCTGATTGGGGGTGGGTATGTTTTTTGTAAGCGTGCATAAGTTGGAACAGGTTATCATTCCAAATATCTGCAGCGTGAGTGTCCAATACAGGTACAAGGCGCTCCAGCATGGTGTACCGACCGTCGTGATTTAAAATTTGAGGCAGATTGGGGTAGGTTAAGGCTGTGCATTTTTCATGGCAAAGATGCGTTGCAAATTGGCCGTAAAGAGGTTGTGGTGCCAATTGAACTTTAAAAACGACACCAGTATCGTCTCTGGCCATTACACGGGTTAAATCTGTAAAATCTGGCTTTAGGTTACGAAAACCTTCGCGTTCTAGTTTTGAAACAGCTGCTTCGGGTTTTAACTTGAGGATGATATCAAATAAAGCATCAACAAATGCCATGTTGGCAAATGTCCGAGGTGCTTTAATGTTACTTGGCATTTTAAAGCTTTGCCGCTGCAGCCTTTAAGTCATCGATCGTGCGTTTCACCTCGCGCAGGGTGAACACTTCCACCTCGTCGTTTTCGGCAAAGTCGGTGTAGTTGGTGAAGGTCATACCGCATTCAAAGCCGTTTTTCACCTCTTTCACGTCGTCTTTGCCGCGGCGGAGAGTATCGATCTCGCCCGTGTAAACCACTTTGCCATCGCGGAGGATGCGGGCTTTGCTGCCGCGCTTCACTTCGCCATCGGTCACGCGGCAGCCGGCAATCTTCAGCTTGTCAAACTTGAAGATTTGGCGGATTTGCACACGGCCCACAATTTCTTCCACACTGCTAGGTGCCAGAAGGCCCGACATGGCGGCCTTGATGTCGTCTATCAAGTTATAAATGATGCTGTAGTAGCGGAATTCAATCCCCGCTTGGGCGGCTTTTTCCCGCGCCGTGGCATCGGCACGCACGTTGAAGCCCACCACAATCGCCGCGCTGGCACCGGCCAAGTTCACGTCGGTTTCGGTAATCACACCCACCCCGCCGGAGATAACCTTCACCTTCACCTGTTGTTGGTCAGAGTTCAGCAACGTGAGGGCGTGGGTAATGGCTTCCACGCTGCCTTGCACGTCGGCTTTCACAATCACGTTCAGTTCCGCGCTGCCGCTGCCCATGCGGTCCATCAGGGTTTCCAAGGTGGATTTCCGGGCGTTTTGGGCACGTTCACGGTCTTGCTGCTCGCGTTGCAGGGCCACGTCGCGGGCGGTGCGTTCATCCGCCGCCACCACAAACGTATCCCCCGCTTGCGGCACTTTGTGAAGACCTAAAATAGCCACAGGCATACTTGGCCCGGCTTCTTCAATGGCCACGCCTTTGTCGTTCAAAAGCGCACGCACGCGGCCCCATAAGGAACCTGCCACCACAATATCACCCACACGCAGCGTACCACGCTGCACAATCACGGTGGCCACGGGGCCGCGGCCTTTGTCCAGCTTGGCTTCCACCACGCTCCCATCCGCACGGCGGTTGGGGTTGGCTTTCAAATCCAACACATCGGCTTGCAACAGCACCACTTCTTCCAGCTCGGCAAGGCCCGTGCCTTTCAGGGCGGATACCGGCACCGCAGGTACCGTACCGCCAAATTCTTCCAAAATAATATCGTGGCTTAACAGCTCATTTTTCACCTTTTGGGGGTTGGCGCCGGGTTTGTCCATTTTGTTGATGGCTACCACGATAGGCACACCCGCTGCCTTGGCGTGTTGAATGGCCTCAATGGTTTGGGGCATAATGCCGTCGTCGGCGGCTACCACCAAAATTACCACGTCGGTCACCTTGGCGCCGCGGGCACGCATAGCGGTAAACGCGGCGTGGCCGGGGGTATCCAAAAATGTAATCGGGCGACCGCTAGGGGAGATAACCTGATAGGCCCCGATGTGTTGGGTGATGCCACCCGCCTCGCCGCTCACCACGTTGGCTTTGCGGATGCTGTCCAACAGGGTGGTTTTACCGTGGTCCACGTGGCCCATGATGGTGACAATCGGGGCGCGGGTTATCAAAAGTTCTGCCGCGTCGTCGGCTTCCATCAGTTTGGTTTCAATGTTGTCGGCCTGCACCAGTTTGGCGGTGTGGCCCATGTCGGCCACAATCAATTCGGCGGTGGTTTGGTCGATGGTTTGGTTCAATGTTACCATTTCACCCATGAGCATCAGTTTTTTCACCACATCGCTGGCTTTTTCGCCCATGCGGCCCGCTAGTTCGCCCACCGTGATAAACTCAGGGATCGCCACTTCGCGGAACATTTTCTCGGCGGGGGCTGCGGGGCCTGTGGATTCTTCAGGACGGCCACGGCCACGGCGTTTGCCGGTGCCACGGAAGCGCTCTTCCAAGTCGCTCATGTAGGCGTTGCGGCCGCGTTTTTTACCATCATCCTTGGCGCCGGGTTTGCCCGTAGGTTTGGCGCCACGGCGGTCGTCGGTTCCGGCCTTGGCGGCGGGGGCGCGGGTGAAATCGCGACTGTTGATGGCGGCTTTGGCACCGCTGTTGGCGAGGGTTCCGCTTTGCACGCCACCCGCCCCGCTGCCCGCACGGGCGGTGGAGGTTGCGGCGGCGGCCGCTTTGGCTTCATCGGCCTTGGCACGGTCTTCGGCGGCCACGCGGGCGCGCTCGGATACTTCGCGGGCCCGTTCTTCTTGCAATTGGGCGGCTTTGCGGAGGGCTTCTTCCCGCGGGGAAAGGTTGGTGGCAGGTTTTGTGGCAGCCACTTGCGATTGCTGCAAGGCTTGGGCGCGTTGGGCCACTTCCACTCCGCTGGCGGGGGTGGGCTTGTTGGTAGGATTGGGGGCATCAAACCGACGTTTCCGCACTTCTACGGCCACACCCGCGCCTGGGCGGGGGGCGCCGCTGCCACCGCCAATGCTAAGGGTTCCGCCGAGAGAGAGGGTTTTTTTAGGTTGGTCTGTCATGATGAGTCCTTGTTTCAGGCGGGTTTTGCCTGTTTTGGCGGCATGTGTCAAGGGTTTCCAGAGGATGAGAACGATAATCCTTGCCCTTAGTACCGCCGCTATGCCATAAGCCCCCTATGCTGACCATTGAAAACCTTACGTACCGTATTGCAGGCCGCCTGATTTTGGAGGACGCCTCGGCCACCATCCAGCCCGGCTGGAAGGTAGGTGTTGTGGGGCCGAACGGCGCGGGGAAATCCACGTTGTTCAAGCTGATTATGGGTGAGCTGGAGGCCGATGGCGGAAAAGTGCATTTGGCCGATAGAACCAGCGTAGGTTGGGTGCGCCAAGATATGCCCGACAACGCCCTGACCCTGCTGGACGTGGTGCTGGCAGCAGACACCGAGCGTACCCAGCTGATGCACGCGGTGGAAACCGAACAAGACCCCAACAAACTAGGCGATGTGTACGACCGTTTGATGGAGATTGATGCCTACGCCGCCCCCGCCCGCGCCAGCATTATTTTGGCGGGGTTGGGGTTTAAGGAAGAGCAGTTGGGCTTGCCGATGTCGGAGTTCAGCGGTGGCTGGCGCATGCGCGTGGCGTTGGCGGCGGCGTTGTTCCAATCGCCGGATGTGTTGTTGCTGGACGAGCCCACCAACCACTTGGATTTGGAAGCCATTATGTGGCTGGAAAGCTACTTGGCCAACTATCCTAAAACTTTGCTGATTATCTCCCATGACCGGGATATTTTAAATCTGTGCATCGACCATGTGGTGCACGTGGAAAACCGCAAGCTGACGGCCTATACTGGCAACTACGACACCTTTGAACGCGAGCGCAGCGCCCGCCTGATGAGCCAGCAAAAATTGCACGAAAAGCAAACCGCCCAGCGTGCCAAAATGCAGGCGTTTATTGATAGGTTTAAGGCCAAAGCCAGCAAGGCCACCCAAGCCCAAAGCCGTATGAAAGCCTTGGAAAAAATGAGCGTGGTGGATGCCGTGATGGCCGATCGCACTATTAAGTTCCAGTTCCCCCAGCCTGATGAGTTGGTATCCCCCATCATCCGTATTGACGAAGCCGACATTGGCTACACCACAGGCAAGCCGATTTTGAAGCGCGTACAAGAGCGCATCCATATGGATGACCGTATTGCGCTTTTAGGGGCCAACGGGAACGGAAAATCCACGTTCATCAAACTGTTAGCCAGCAAGTTGGTGCCGCTGAAGGGCGAGATGGTCAAAGCCCCCAAGCTTCGGATTGGGTACTTCTCGCAGCATCAGGAAGAAGAGCTGGATTTGAGCGAATCTGCCTACCAAGCCTTGGCCCGCGTGATGAAAGGGAAAATAGAAAGCCAGGTGCGGGCGGTGCTAGGCAAGTTTGGGTTTAACAAGGTGCTATCCGATAACCCTATTTCCAGCCTGAGTGGAGGCGAGAAAGCCCGCCTTCTGTTTGCCTTAATGAGCCACGACGCCCCCCACCTGTTGCTGTTGGACGAGCCGACCAATCACTTGGATATGGACACGCGGGAATCGCTGGTAGAAGCTTTGAATGCTTACGAAGGCGCCGTGGTGATTGTGAGCCACGACCCCAGCATGGTGGAGCGGGTGGCGGATAGCCTGTGGTTGGTGGCGGATGGGAACGTGAAGCCCTTCCATGGCGATTTGGATGCTTACCGTACCCACATTGTGGAGCAACGCCGCCAAGAGCGGCGCGCCGACCGCCAAGCCAAAAAGAACGTGGTGGAGGAAACCCCTGCCGAAATGCCCGCCAAGCCAGCCTTAACGGCCAAAGAACTTTCGGCCAAACGGAAACGCCACCCCTTCTTGGCCGAAAGCCTGTTAGAGGCTGAAAAAGCCATGGGCAAGCTGGCGCGGGAAAAAGCCAAGGTGGAAGATGCCATGGCCGACACCGACTTTTACGGCGACGAGAAGCAGGTTCAAAAAACCCAAAAAACCTATGCCATACTGAAAAAAGACTTGGAACTGGCCGAAAATACCTGGTTGGAAGCCCAAGAGGCCTTTGACGCCGCCGAGTAGTAAAAACAGCGATTTGCCCTGTTCAATGTCTTGACAGGCAACATGGGCCTATGCAATGTGCGTTTGGCCCAAGCGGGTACGTGTTGGGGAGTCGCCAAGTGGTAAGGCACCTGTTTTTGGTACAGGCATTCGAGGGTTCGAATCCTTCCTCCCCAGCCATTTTATTTTTTCACACACAAATACAGCCGTTTAGTTGATTCCAGACCTCGGAAGGCCCGTTGTCTGTAACGAACTGTAACGTCAGGCTGTAACGATTGTGAACCATGCCCCTAAAATCTTGGCAACGCAGACCCCTAACCTCTACCTGAGGGGGCGAATGTTCTATTTTCGCACATTCGTGCCCACCCATAACCCCGCCAAGCCCTACAGTGAGCTGTGTATTTCGTTGCGGACATCCAACCCAGCCCATGCTAAACATCTGGTAGCAAGGATGACGGCCTACATGGCAGACACGAAGAACAAAGCAAACTTTTCTACCCCTGAGGTACGGAATAAGGTGCTGGAGACCGCACGCACCTATTTTCA
>JBAQUT010000005.1:0-14721 GCA_049297695.1 Alphaproteobacteria bacterium
CTATCCCCCTGTTGCTGGGGATTACGCTGATTTGCTTTGCGGTGATTCATTTGGCCCCCGGCGACCCCACGATGTTGATGGGCGACTTTGACCCCAAAGCCCACGCCAACGCCGCCTTAGAGGCCAAGTACGGGTTGGATAAACCTTTGTGGCAACAGTACCTGAACTGGCTGGGCAACCTTACCACGTTGAACCTTGGCACCAGTTTGGCCCCTGGGAATGCCCCTGTGATAGACAAGATTGCCGAGGCCCTGCCCGTAACCCTGTGGCTGAACGTGGGCGGGTTGGTGCTGACATTGCTGGTCAGCATCCCCTTGGGTATGTGGGCGGCCACGCGGCCCGGCACGCTGCCAGATAGCACCCTCACCGCCCTGTTGTACCTTGGTTTGGCTGCCCCCGGCTTTTGGCTTGCGTTGATGGGCATGCAGGTGTTCGGGTTGTATTTGGGCTGGGTGCCGCTTTCGGGATTATCCAGCTTTGGGGCCGAGCAATGGGGGTTTTGGGCCCGCGCGGGGGACACGTTGTGGCACCTCGCCCTCCCCTTGGGCGTAGGTCTCATCGGCAGCGCGGCGGGCCTGTTGCGCTTTGTGCGCGGCAGCATGATTGAGGCGTTGCGGAGCGATTATGTGCTGACCGCCCACTCCAAAGGCGCGCACCCGCTGCGCGTGCACACCCGCCATGCCTTACGGAATGCGTTGTTGCCTGTCATCACCATTTTGGGCCTGAGTTTGCCCGGCTTGTTAGGCGGCAGCGTGATTTTGGAAAGCCTGTTCGCCCTACCCGGCCTTGGCCAACTGTTTTACAGCGCGGTGATGATGCGCGACTACCCCACCATCATGGCTCTTCTTACCCTTGGTGCAATTTTAACATTGCTGGGTAACTTGCTGGCAGATATGGCTTATGCGCTGGCCGACCCACGGGTGCGTTAGGCGGCGCGGTCCCAAATAATCTCGCCAGAAGGGCGCTGCACGGCTTCCTGATGCACATCAATAATCCGCCGAACCTCATACCGAAGATGGTGCAGAGGTCGGTGGGTATAACCACGTATGGCGGGCGGTAATGTATCTTCATACATATAGTGGAATAAATCCCAACAATCGCGCCGTGTCGGCTCCCAAGGTGGAATCATTAGTTTTAAACCACATTCTTCGGGCGTCCGGTTGCTTTTCCAAACATTTAAAGGCCCAAACGCTGTCACGTTGTTCATCCAACTGCTCCGCCCATTGCGGCTGCGGGGTTGAATATGTTCACTGGTAGCTTGCTTCCAGTTTAAGGCGTGGCCCGTATAATGGCACACCATACAATCTCGGATAATCTTCATAAGCCGCGTTTCAAATTGAGCGGGTGCATTCAAGCTGCTGTTATGGGCATAACGTTTTGATTGAGCCACAAGTGGTAGCCGCTGTTCTTTTCCATGATATTCGGCATAAACGCCGCTCCACACCAACGGTTGAATAGATTCTTCTCGAAGTGCCTTTAAGGTATCTGTTTGGTTTAACAACCGTGTCGTGGGTAGACCTGCAAGCTTCCCGTTTCGGCCCAACAACAGCATTCGGTGAGAAACATCACCAAACAAACGGCTCTCACACACTTGCGTCATTCATATTATCTCCTGAATATGAAATCACTGTATCCAACCTTCCCCCCTCGCTCAAGCAAAGTGCCTATGGTACATTCAGCCATATGACACCCTTACGTGCCACTGGACTCACAATTGCAACCTGTGTGGTGCTGCTCGGCGTACTCGCCCCGTGGCTGGCCCCGTTCAACCCCACTGAACTTCATTTGAACGACGTCCTCACCCCGCCCAACGCCACCTATTGGCTGGGTACGGATGCCTTGGGGCGTGACGTGCTCAGCCGCTTGCTGTACGGCACCCGTGTGAGTTTAAGTGTGGGCGTTGTAGCCGTAGGCTTGGCCGTGGGCTTGGGGGTATTGGTAGGGGCGGCCGCCGCCCTCTCCCGCCGGTTGGATGCGCCGCTGATGCGCCTGACCGACGTGATGTTGTGCTTCCCCAGCATTTTTTTGATTTTGGCGGTGATTGCCGTGCTGCAACCGAGCCTTATGAACGTGATGATTATCATCGGGCTTACCGGTTGGATGGGCACAGCACGCTTGGTGCGGGCCGAGCTGTTATCCTTACGCACCCGCCCGTTTATGGATGCCGCCAAGCTGGCAGGCGTGCGCCCCCTGCCCTTGCTAGCCAAACATTTGCTGCCCAACGCGTTACCACCCATCCTCACCAGCGCCAGCTTGGGGTTGGCGGGGGCAATATTAACTGAATCCGCCCTGAGTTACCTGGGCCTTGGCGTGCAACCCCCCACCCCCAGCTGGGGCGCCATGCTGGCCGAAGGCAAAACCGTGTTGGAAGCCGCGTGGTGGCTGATTACATTCCCGGGGTTAGCGATTGTGACAACCGTGCTGGCGTTCACCTTTGCGGCGGAGAGTTAAGCTTACTTAACATCAAAATCTTCTCGTACAGCGGGACTCCACCCTGTGACTACCTCGTAAGGCTTAGCCAATTTCGTATTTAAGCTCTCCCATAATAGTGGATTTTGAGGGCTTTGACGCATCACAAACGTATAAGGCCGTTTATACCAAATATCTCTATCGTTTGTTTTATTATCCAGAACATAATCACCGTCACTGGTCCGAGCCGTTAATACGGCATGACCTTCCCCCTTTTCGTCCAAGACTACGGTCATTAACAAGGCACCTGCTGGCCATCCCATGTTCATCAGAAGTTTACGCTTCAGAAGAGCAACGTCTTCACAATCTCCTTTATCCGTCGGGATTGTCCAATACTCGTTTGTTTTATAAACTTCCATATCAGTAGCTGGTTGAATAGACGCGTTCACTTCTTCATTCACGGCCAGTAACTCATCCATACGTTGAGGCGACCACGGCATAACACTCTCTTTGCCTGCTTTTTGGAATTCATCTTGAGCGCAGGCCCATTTCAAACGTTTACAGAACTCCACAGCCCCATGAAGTGCCTGGGTCATCCCATACGTCGGCATAGCATTTGGTTTTGCTTTGTCTTTACCTACAGCGGGGGTGCAGGCTACCCACATGGCACATAACGCGGTGGTGAGTTTGGCGAGTTTCATTCTTATAACATGGTGCGGCACATACCTAATAACAAGAACAACATACAGGCCGTTCAATTCTTACACCCTCTACATGTAGTGCAACCCTTGCAAACTACGGCGGGCCTTCCCACATATGGGGTGAAGGAGAACCCTTATGCCTCGTCAACGTATTGAAACAACTGTTGTGATGCTTACAGACCCTCAAGGGAAAGATATCAGGCTGGATATCCGACATTTTCTGGAAGATTGCACTCCTGCACCTGATTCATGCCGTTATTCAGTACAATTTGATATCGCATCACTTAAAGGAGGTTCAGATATTGGAATCTTTGGGTTTGGCCCAACCCAATCATCGGCCCTTGTAAATCTGAATCAAGAACTTCAAAAAAAAGGTATATTTGGTTTTTCCCATCAACTCTGGAATATGGCTAAAGAATTAAATACTCGCGCATAAAAAAAGCCCCCAAACGGGGGCTTTTTTAACCTTGCAACCCTTATTGGGCGGCAGCGGCGTCTTTCACGGCGTCCACGGCGCCGGCAGCGGCGTCGGTTACAGCAGCGGCAGCTTCGGTAGCGGCGCCAGTAGCAGCGTCGCCAACAGCAGTTGCGGCAGCGGCAGCAGCGTCTACGGCAGCTTCAGGAGCTGGAGCAGGCACGGGAGCAGCTTCAGGAGCTGGGGCCATTTCGGGCATAGGTGCAGGAGCGGCCATATCGGCAGGCATAGCTTCTACAGCGGCTTTTTCGTTTTGTTGGTAAACCATGTAGGCGCCTACGGCCAACACAGCGATACCGGCGATCAGGAGGGGAGCTTTGCTCATATGAGTTATCCTTTGTTGTTTTGCGGCTTTGGGCCACATGTTGCCAGCTTGCTCAGGGCCTTGGTAAACCTCAGCTTGGTGCAAACCTTGGGTTGCTTTTACGGTGGGGGCGGGCGCGTGTCAACGGTTTTTGGGGAAAGTGCCAGCAAATCATGCAACGATGCATCACAATCTTACATCAAGCTTACAAAATACTATCTAGTAGGCTTTACGCGTACTTAGCGGCCAACGCGGCATAGTGGGGGGCGCTCCACCCAATGTAGGCCCGCTCATCGTCGGTCAGCCGCCGCACAGGGCGGGCGGGCACCCCCGCCCACAGCCAGCCGCTTTCCACCACTTTGCCGGGGCTTACCAGGGCCCCCGCCGCCACCATGGCAAAACTTTGCACCACGGCGCCATCCAGCACCGTACTGCCCATACCCACTAATGCATCATCATGAATCTGGCACCCGTGCAAAATGGCCCCGTGCCCCACGGTGACGCGGTTGCCGATGATGAGCGGCCACTTGCCTGTGGTGACGTGGCCCACTGCATTATCTTGAATGTTGGTCATTTCGCCAATACGGATGCGGTGAACATCCCCCCGCAGAACAGCGCCAAACCACACCGAACTGCCGCTACCTATATGGGTATCGCCAATCACGCGGGCGGTATCGGCCACCCATACGTTGCCCGAAAGTGTCGGGGTTACGCCTTGAAACGTGACAAGGTTGCTGGCCATCAGCCGTTTCCGTTGCCGATTTTGCTGGTCACGTCCCGCGTGGCCAGCGACATCCCGCCCGTGCTTGCGGTATCGCTTCCGTCTCCATCCGCCAATTTGGTCACTTGGTCGCGCTGTTTGCATTGGGCTTCAATTTTGGCACCGTCGGAAATATGGATGCTGCCATACAGCACTTTACCGCGAATAATGGCGTTGGGGCGGCATTCCAGCTTTTCCAGCACGTCCATGGGGCCGTTCACCGTGCCATCGGCCAGCACGCTGGTGGCAAACACGGGGCCGTTAATCACCGCACCTTTGCTGATGATAATCTGCCCGCGCCCGCCTTCGTACACGCTCACCTTGCCATCCACACGGCCATCTATCCGCAACTGGCCTGAAAAAAACACATCGCCCCGGATTTGCAGGTTGCCCGTAATCAGGCAGTGGCCGTCAATATCCCGTGGGTCAATCACTTCCAACGATACGTCGTTGCCTTCGGCCTTGCCGTTTGCTTTATTTTTCCCGCCTAAAAACCAAATCATAAAGGGTTTGTAGCCTAGCCCGCCTCTCTTGGGAAGAGGAACCTTGCAGGTTGTAAGGTTGGGGTGTGACATCGCTATTTTTATTCATATTTAAACATTTTCAATATATTAGAACCCCTTGCAAAAACGAGAGAGCCTCCCCATCTCTCATATATGAGCAACATGATGCCTTACAACCCACCCTCCCCCACCGATGCCGGCCTGCCTTCCCGCTTGCAGCAATGCGCCGCCCGCATGGGGGGCAAGCGTGCCTTGGCCCGTGCGGCGGGGTTGAGCGAGGCCCAACTGTTCCGTTACCTGAACGGCGAATCGGATATGGCCGTCAGCAAGCTTTCGGCCATTGCAGGTGCCGCCAATGTAAATGTGGCGTGGCTGCTGACGGGCGAAGAACAGCCCATTGTAGTGCCGGATGCCAAACCCGCCGAACCCGCCTTTAACCCCGTCATTATGGAAACCTTGACCCAGCAGTTGGACGAGCTGTTGATTGAGTACCAGCAACGCCTTACCCCCAAGCAGCGCGCCCGCGGCCTTACCTTTTTGTACCAAGCCTTGCGGCAAGACGAATTGACCCACGGCGCCCACACCCCCATCGACCGCCGTTTGCTGCTGGAGGTGCTGGAATATTTTGATCATTTCAGAAATGACATCTCTCTGGATATCTACCGGGGAATATGGTGCACCAATGGGAAAGCGGATGACTACCTTCTGGCCCAATTTACGGAAATCACCTGCAAAAACATCCAGAATGAGTATGATGGCTTTTCGGGGAAAAGCTATTTCAGCCGGATGACATTCCAAGCTCCTCCTTCATCCGTCGCACGCCTTACCAACCTTGCCGCCCACGCGAGCCAACTTGCCAAAACCCCCCGATTGCTGGATATCGGTGCGGGGAACGGGCGCGAACTCAGTTTCGTTCACGGCCATTTTCCCCATATCACCCTTAAGGGGATTGAGCTTTCAACCCGTGGTGTGACGCTTTCTCGCCAACTGGAAACAAAGGGAAAACTCCCCGAAGGATGCCTGATCCAGGGGTCATGCTTGAACCTACCTTTTGACGATGCCTCGTTTGAAGCCATTACCAGCCGCCTTGTGTTCAACTGGTTACCGTATCAGGCAAGAAGTGCCGAAGGTGTCTCTCAGGCGTTTGCCGAAATGAGCCGGGTGATGGTTGTGGGAGGCATGGCTTCGCTTGTTTTACCTTACGGTGCAGAGCGTTATACTCTACCATTCAACCAATGTTATACCCATGACATGCTGGAAGATCTGGCTTCCCAACATGGCCTTGTTCTCAAAAGCTATCACCCGCACGATGTGGGAAGCGGCCTTAGCCAGATATCCAAGCAGGTAAGCCGTAACGCCATGACAAGCATCCACACGACCTATGAAGCCGTTCTCTCTAAGGCCTAAAGGTTAGTGACAGCCACCCGCTGTCAGCAGCTCGGCAGGGATGCCATAGTGATGGAGGCTGATTCCGAAATGTTTTTCAAACATGGGGAGGGTAATGTTTTCAAGCCCATCCGTGGTGTCGTCTTCGGTGGGGGTGTGATGCAGGTATTCGCCAAACAACATTTCGCAATCCGCCATATATTGACGAGTAAACGTAATGTGGGCGTGCCACACAATGTCAATGATACGTGGAGGCACCAAGGTACCGTTCACATTGGTTTCTTTCAACGTTAAAAACTTACGGTATAAATCTTCCGCGCGGGCCAAGGTGGCGTCATCCATGCCGGTATCGGCTTGCACGTGCTTCATCACGTGGTTCAAATCCACTTTTGCCAACCGTTGGGCAAAAGTCATGTCGGTGCCGTATGTCATTTTCGAGAGACTCCCTTGGGTTACATCCATCATTGGTGAGAGGCATAGTAGAGCAGGTCACTCGTGTATGCAATAGGTATGTAAAAATATCTCACATACCTCTCTCACATACTTAACACGTTGAAAAAGATTATAAAATAACTTGAAAACCTTGATACAACCTTTCCATACCGTGGGTGGGGAACCAACCAACAGGAGATTTTACCCATGGTAAACACAACCAACACAGGACGCCTAATTCTCATGTACGATACCCGCCTTACCCCAACCCAAACCCGCCTGATGGGCCGTTTGGTAGCCACGCTGCCCACCCGCCCAGCCTATACCCACATTGCGGGGCCGTATGTGCCCACCATGGCAGCCACACCCAGCGTAACCTTACGCACTATGGCGTGGGGCACCGCCCGCCGCACCGCCTGCCAAACCCAGTGGGGCGAGGTATGGCTGGTGAAAGACGGCTTGGTATGGGACATACGCACTGGCCGCCTGATTGGCAACCTGAACGCCCGCCCCCACAGCGTGCGAGTGAAAAGCCTTTCCGCCAGCCGCGCGTTGAGCGGTTACGGCTTTGGGCTTGGTTTGTAGGAGAGGTAATGACCATGAGCACCTCCAACCTTTACACCACCCCCCGCCCCCGCCGTGTGGACAGTGCCGACAGCCCCACCGTGTGGCAATTCACCACGCCCGAAGAGGCTTTGTACTGGAGCGCCGACGTGCTGCGCACCCGCCATACCCCCAAACTGATGGTGCTGTGGAAGTACGTGCTGGCCGAAGCGTTGGAGCCCACGGCGAATGAACCCGCCGTTGCCCACCGCCTGCACCTGCCCGATGACCCGGAAGACCGTTTCAGCCTGGCCATGGCCGTGGAGCGGTTGATTGGCAGCATGGGCGACGAGGGCAAGCTTCTCCGCCTGCACGCCTGGGGCGATTGGGTAAGCCCTGGCCACCTGCGCAACGCCCAGCGCCTTCAAGCCGAGGCCAACCTGAGGGGTGAGCGCTTGCTGCTGAACCACCGCCTCAGCTTCCGCCAGTTGGGCGTGTTGTTCCGCTGCGACCATAAAACCGCCGCCAAACGGGTGCGGGATGCTTTGCGCACCTTGGCCTTGCGGTTACAGAGTGAAGGGTTGTTGTTTGTGCCCGCTGAATAGACGAAAGGCGAACAGTGGTAGAACGATTGACGATGGCCGATACCCTCTACAGGTTAGACTGTGAGGGTCAATATAAGTATCGTCAATCGCTCGACTCTGAATCGTTCTTTCGTAGATCGTTCTTTCGTAGATCGACTATCCAACAACCCGCAACACAAACATATCCCCCAGCCCGTGCTGGATGTTGCGGAGGGCGCGGATGAGCGGCAGATTGGCCCGTTCCACCACCACCAAGTTGGGCAGCACGGTGGTGATGGCCTGAAGGATGAGCGTGGCGCTGGCAGTTGGTACTTCCGGCACGCCCACATCCACCTGCACATGGCCTTGCACCTCGCGGGGCACCCACAGCACGTCGGCGCCCGCATCTTCTGCCACTTTGCCGTAGGTGGGGGGCAACACCCTGTCGGGCAGCAGACGGGCCAGCACGGCCCTATCGCACACTTTCACGGCTTCCCGCACAGCGGCCAACTCGCCCGGTGTGGGCAAGGCGCTGCCAAAACACAAAGCCCAACTGGTGTCGGGCGCGGCATCGGGCCATTCGGCTAAACGGCGTTGCAGGTCGGGGCGGGAGGTGAGGATGAGCATAGTATGTTCGATGATGGTAATGAGTATGTTCGTAAGTCAAGGTGCTCTGTTACGAACATACCATCATCGAACATACCAACATACCTCTATCGTCCCCCTTTCATCACCCGCCGCAAACTGCGGTCTTCCTCCCGCCGTTTGATGGTTTCGCGTTTATCCACCGTGTTTTTCCCTTTGCCCAGCGCCACATCCACCTTCACGCGGCCTTTGTGCCAGTACAACTTCAAGGGCACCAACGTCAGGCCTTTTTGTTCCAGCCCTTTTTTTATTTTCTCAATCTCGGCTTCGTTCAGCAACAGCTTGCGGCTGCGGCGTTCCTCATGCGGCGTATAACCCGCGTTTTTGTAGGCGGCAATGTGGCAGCCAATCAGCCAAACTTCACCGCGGCTCACGCTGGCATAAGCTTCGTTCACATGGGCGTTGCCCAGCCGCAGGCTTTTCACTTCCGTGCCCGTCAGCACCAACCCCGCCTGATAAAACTCCAGCAACTCGTACAAGTACCGCGCGCGGCGGTTTTCGGCGATGATTTTTTGGCCCGTGGGTGCACTCATATCCCCGATATAGCACGGGTTTGAGGGTTTTGCGAGGGTTAGTGAATCAGCCCACCGCGATAAACATGCTGCTCAGCTTCCTCGGCCGCTTCTTGAACCTGCCAAATATGGGCGGCTTGGTTACGGCGAGCCGCAGCTACCTGATGCAGAATATCAACTTGTTCTTGGTGACTCAACCGTTTCAAATCGGCCAATGTTCGGCCCGTCAATTCGGCTAAAGCTTCCAATTTATCGTCATCCATCAGGCTATGCTAAGGCACTTTTCAAGTTCACTCAAGATACCCCCCACCCCATGGAGAACCAAACGATCATCCCCCCCATGCCGGTGCCACACGAGAGATTGATCAGGGCGCACCGAGATAACGCCCGCGTGCTTCATAATGTGTTTCATCAAGCCCGCAGGGTTGGCAAAGCGGCCGTGGTGGAAGGCCACGCTCACGCCCTTTTCACCCACTTCCAGTTTGGCAATGTTCAGCTTCTCGGCACGGGCGCGGAGGCTCATTACGGTGAGCAACGCTTCCACTTCGGGCGGTGGTGCGCCGTACCTGTCGGCCAGTTCGGCTTTGAAGTCGGCCAGCGCCTCGGCATCTTTCAAGCCTGCCAAGCGGCGGTACAGTTGAAGTTTATCGGCCTCGTTGGGCACATAGCTTTCAGGGATGAGGTAAGTGAGGCCAAGTTTCAGCGTCACGGTGTGAGAGTGTTCCGCCGCAGGCAAGGGTTCTTTCGCTTTCATACGGCTCCGTTCGTCCACCGCCTCTTTCAGCATTTTGTTGTACAGCTCAAAGCCGATGTCTTGAATATTCCCGCTTTGCTGCTTACCCAGCAGGTTGCCAAAGCCGCGGATGTCCATATCGTAACTGGCCAGCGTGAAGCCCGCCCCCAGCTCGGTGAGGCGCTGGAGGATGGTCAGGCGTTTCACAGCTTCTTCGCCCATACCTCCTTCCGGCATAATGAAATACGCAAAGGCGCGGCGCGTGCTGCGGCCCACACGGCCCCGCAACTGGTACAACTGGGCCAGCCCGAACCTGTCCGCCCTGTAAACAATTAGCGTGTTGGCTTTGGGCACATCCAACCCGCTTTCAATAATCGTGGTGGCCAGCAGCACCGTCAGTTTGCCTTCGTAAAACGCGCCCATCACGTCTTCCAAATCGCCTTCCGGCATTTGGCCGTGGGCAATGCCCAGCCGCAAATTAGGCACCAAGCCTGCCAAGCTATCCCGCAGGGCGGGCAAATCTTCCACGTGGGGGGCCACCACGTACACTTGTCCGCCACGGGTTATCTCGCGCTTCACGGCCTCGGCAATGGTTTTGTTATCCCACGGCAACACAAAGGTTGCCACGGCCTGCCGGTCCACGGGGGGCGTGGTTATCAAGCTGAGCTGCCGCACACCACCCACCGCCATTTGCAACGTGCGGGGGATCGGGGTTGCCGTCAGCGTCAGCACATCCACGTGGGCGCACATGGTTTTCAACCTCTCCTTATGAGCCACGCCAAAGCGTTGTTCTTCATCAATCACTACCAAGCCAAGGTTTTTAAATTCCAAACTTTTGCTTAATACCGCATGGGTGCCTACCACAATGTCCATGCTGCCTTCCGCCAAGCGTTTGTGGGTAGTTTTTACTTCGCCTGCGGGCACAAGGCGGGAAAGCCTGCCCACCTGCATGGGGAAGCCCGCAAAGCGCTGCTGGAAAATATCGTAATGCTGCCGCGCCAGCAGCGTGGTGGGGCACACAATGGCCACTTGTTTGCCCGCGGCGGCCGCAAGGTAGGCAGCCCGCAACGCCACTTCGGTTTTGCCAAAACCCACATCGCCCACCACCAGCCTGTCCATGGGGGTGTGGCTGGCAAAATCGGCTTCCACATCGTCCATCACGCGCTGTTGGTCGTCGGTTAAATCGTAGGGGAAGCCCGCACAAAACTCGGCGTACAGCGTGGTGGCAGCGCCGTGGTGTTCCACCAGAGGGTCGCGGGTGGAAAGGTTGCGCGCCGCCGCCGTTTTCAGCAAGTCATCCGCCATGGCCATCAGGTCTTCCTGCACCTTCGCCTTGCGGGTGTGCCAGCCTGTACCACCCAACTTGTCCAGCGTTACGGTGCCGCTATCGCCGCCTTTGTAGCGGCTCAGCACGCCCAAGTTTTCCACAGGCACAAACAACCTATCATCGCCCGCGTACAGCAACTTCAAAAAGTCTTGACGTTGGCCGTTCACATCCATGGTCAGCAGGCCTGCAAACTTGGCAATGCCATGGTCTTCGTGCACCACGTAATCACCCTCGCGCAACTCGCTGAAGTGGGCAATCATATCCTCGCTGCGGCGTTTGCGTTTGGGGCCTGCCGCCGCACGGCCCAGGCGCGTGCCAAACACATCGCCTTCGGTAAGCACCATCAGCTTATCGGCGGGGATAATCCACCCGTGCCCCACCGGGCTTACTGCCGCCACGGCGCCCGCATCCACCTTCATGGCGGCCGCCAAACTGCTGGTGACTCCCACGGGAGGCGCCCCCTCCCCTTCCAACGCCTTCAGCAACAAACTCAACCCCATGGGGCTGGGGGCCGTCAGCACAATGCGGTAGCCGTCGTGCAGCTTACCCACCACCTCTTTCGCGGCCATTTGGGCGGCGGCGTGGCGGTTGTTACTGGCACTGGCAAACATCGGCGTGCGGATGTTCAGCCGCACCCCCTCCCCCCCATCGTCCAGCGCGTTCAATTCCACGCGGGTCAAGGTTTGCAGAGTGCGCATCAACTCCGGCGCAGGCACCATCAAAGTCTCGGGCGGCACGGCGCGGATACGTTCCCCCGCCCCTTCTTTCTCGGCGTCCAGTCGGGCGGCATAGGCCTCACCCACCAACTCGTCCCACGCGGTGGCTTGCTGGGCTATATCGCTGGGCACCACACAACAGGTGCTCTCGGGCAACATGTCCAACAAACTTGGCAAATCTTCCTCCCAAAACAGAGGCAACAACTGAGTGGTGTGGGCGGGCAGCACTCCTTCGCTCACCTGCGCGTAGGCGGTATCCCCGCTGCCACCCTCAAACATCGTGCGGTAATTTTGCCGGAACGCTTCCACCCGCTCCGCCCCCACCACCACCTCCCTCACCTGTTGGATACTCACATTCCCCACATCCTCCACCGTGCGCTGGCTGGCAGCTTCAAAAGCCACCATGCGCTCCATCTCATCATCAAAAAACTCAATCCGCACAGGCAACTCGCGGGCGGGCCATACATCCACCACGCCGCCGCGCTGGGCCCATTCGCCCACCTCGCTCACCTGCTCCACACGGGTGTAGCCCAAACGGGTCAGGCTTGCCGCCAAGTCGGCAGGGGCGATAAACCCACCGCGCTTCAGGTGCAACCCATCGTCCACCGTGGCGGGCACACGCCACGCCAACGCAGGCACGCTGGTAATTACCACGGGGGCTTCGCCCTGCTGCAACGCCTGTTGCACGGCCAAACGTTCGGCTTGCAAAGCGGGGGCGGTGGAAAGCCTATCGTACGGCGCCACATCCGGCACGGGGAAGGCCATCACCTGCCGCGCCGGACACAAAGCCGCCACGCTGGCTGCTACCCCATCCACCATGGCAGGGTCGGGCACCACCACCAGCACAGGGGGCATTTTTTTGCTTCCTGCTTCCTGCCTACTGCTTCCTATCTCCTGCACCACCCACGGCCACGCCGCCATAGGCACCGCTTGTAAGCGCAGCACATCTCCCGCGGTTAGGTTTTTAAGGTGTTTGGTCAAACTCATACGGCTTTGTGGCGTAGGCGGGGGGTGGGGTCAAGGGGGAGTTGACAAAGCTTTCCACACAACCTATTTAAGTATACATACTGAGGTCGTTTAAATCATAAAAAAGGAAATTTCGTTATGACACTTCAAATATCTAAGGAAATATTTACCATCATACTCGTAAGTATGGATAACGAGTCAATCCATCAACTTGTTCATGGCGATGATAACGGTGATTATCTCATATCACGCCAAGTTCTTTTGGAAGCAGGAGACGTCAAAGTTTTTCATGCTACTGAAACATGTGAAGGCAAAATAACTCGTCAAGCGGTATTTGCCTTACTTCCTAGCAATGATCAGGATATCGACTACATGATAGAAGTTGATACCTTAACGGAATCATTTGAAGACTTAGGTAATGGATCAGGGCCTATCGTTTTAGCAACCACGTTTGATGGGCAAGACGTTCAAATTGATCGAATATCTGATTTTATGGGAGCCCAAGAAACGAATACTGTTGAAATATTTGGTTTAAAAAAGGATGCCATCGTTGACAATGGAACAACTTTTGGAAAAGCGTTGATTGCTATGGCCCAAAAATCCAGAGACATCGTTGCCAACCTTCCTTCTCGTGAGGAAAGTGGAGATCGGGAATAACCCAAAGCCCTAAGGGGCTTTTTTCTTAAACCAATACCGCACCATCGCCACCTGCAACTGCCATTCGTCCGGCACGGGTTTGCCTTCCACCAGCCAGCTTTGAAGGTCGCCTTCAGTGTTTAAAAGCAGGTTGCGGATGGCCTCCAGCTCGTCGGTCTCCAGCGTGGGCAGCACGGGCAGCAGGCTGCGGCACACGTTGTCCAGCTCCAATGTGCTGCGATAGCTGCAACGGTAGGTTACTTCCCGTAACAATAAATCGTGGTTTGTGTTGGGCGCGGTTTGAGGTAAGGTGGCTTCCATGTGTGCCACCCAACCCCAAGCCAAGGCCGCCGTCAAGGCCAAAGCGCCCCCTGCCCCGCCGCCGTGGCGCGGGCCGCCGCTGTTGGGGCCTACCCCCCGCTTCCCGGGGATGAACCCCGCCCTGCACGCCAAACTGAACGACCTGTGCGGCCCCCGCTGGGTGGATGTGCTGTTCCACCTGCCCAGCCGCATTTTGGACCGTACCGCCGCCCCCACCGTGGCCAGCGCCCCCTTGGGAGAGCGCGCCACGTTGCTGGCCAAGGTTATCAAGCGCCCCAGCGTAGCCAGCATTTTGCAAAGCCGCAACAGCAAACGGCCCTTTGTGGTGGAGCTGGCGGATGATACGGGCAGCGTGCGGGCCGTGTTCTTCCACCCCGGTAGCTGGCTGGAACGGGCTTTTGTGGTGGGCAGCACCGTGGTGCTGAGCGGCAAAATGGAGGAAGACTCCAAGGGCCGCAAAATGCTCCACCCGGATGTGTGGAGCGCGGGCACAAATGAGGCCGAAGGCTTGGCCGCCGTGGCCAAAGTATGGCCATTGTACCCGCTCACGGCGGGCATCCCCCAAGGGTGGGTGAACCGCGCGGTGCGGCATGCTTTGGCGTTTGCGGCGGAGAATCCTCCGCCCGAATGGTTGCCCAGCACGTTGGTGGAGCAGCATCAGCTCCCCACCTTTGTGGAGGCCCTTACCACCGCCCACAGCCCCGCAACCGAGGCCGACCTGGCCCCTACCCACCCCGCCCGCGTGCGGCTGGCGCTGGACGAACTGGTGGCCACCCAGCTGGCCCTGCA
>JBAQUT010000006.1:0-15018 GCA_049297695.1 Alphaproteobacteria bacterium
GCCAGTAACCGTTCGACAGATACAGATGAGGGGGGGTTGAGGGGGCGAAGCCCCCTCACGCCGTAAGGCGTCATTCCAGGGAGCACGGCCCCGCAAACAATCCAGATACCCCCAACGCTCCCGCCGCGCGCAACCTGGAACCCAGTGCAGGTATTTCACAAGGCCTTAAAAAACTTTAGCGAAATAAAGAGATTTAGCCATAGTGACATTCTCCCAAGCTCGCGCTAACGTGCTGCCAGCAACAAGAGAACACACATGATCCAACACGACATCCTCATCATCGGCGCCGGTTTGGCAGGCATGCGCGCCGCCTTTGAAGGCATTACCGCCGGCCTCAACACCGCCGTCATTTCCAAAATCCACCCGCTGCGCAGCCACAGTTGTGCGGCGCAAGGGGGCGTCAACGCCGCCATCAACCCCAAAGATAACTGGCGCCACCACGCGTATGATACGGTGAAAGGCGCCGACTACGTGGGCGACCAAGACAGCATCGATCTGATGTGCTCCGAAGCCCCCCAAGCCGTGCTGGATATGGACGCCATGGGCTGCCCCTTCTCCCGCGAAGCCGACGGCACCATCGCCCAACGCCCCTTTGGCGGCCAAAACTTTGCCCGCACGGCCTACGCGGCCGATCGTACCGGCCACGCCATGCTCCACACCCTGTGGGAGCAAACCATCAAATACGGCACCACGGTGTATGATGAATATACCTTGCTCAAACTCACGAAAGACGGAAACCGCGTCAGCGGCGCCATCGTGATGGACATCAAAACAGGCCAACTCCACCACATCAACGCCAAAGCCGTGTGCTTGGCCACGGGGGGCTATGGCCGCCTGTTTGCCAGCAATACCAACGCCATGACCAACACGGGCGATGGCATTGCCCACGCCATGCGCGCAGGCGCCCCGGCGGCTGATCTTGAGTTCGTGCAATTCCACCCCACGGGCCTCAAATCCAGCGGGATTCTCATCAGCGAGGGCGTGCGCGGCGAAGGTGCCTACCTCATCGGTGCCGACGGCAAACGCTTCATGCAAAAATACGCTCCCAACAAACTGGAACTCGCCAGCCGCGACGTGGTGAGCCGCAGCATGATGACCGAAATCAACGCGGGCAACGGCACCGATGGCGCGGTGTTCCTCGACGTCCGCCACTTGGGACGCGACCTTATTCTGGAACGCCTCCCCCAAATCCGCCAACTGGCCATGGACTTTGAAGGGGTGGATCCCATCCACCAACCCATCCCCGTGCGCCCCACGTGCCACTACACCATGGGCGGCATCCGTACCGATAAAATGGGTCAAAGCATCACCGTCCAGGGCCTGTTTGCGGCGGGCGAAGCCGCGTGCGTGTCCGTCCACGGCGCCAACCGCTTGGGCGCCAACAGCCTGCTGGAAACCATCGTGTTCGGCAAAATTACGGGCAAAGATATGGTGGACTTTGTCAAAAACCGCGAAGGCCGCGAGCGCCCCGCCAGCAACGGCACCGATCTCACCATGGTGCAAAGCAGCTTGGACGAACTGAAACGCCGCCCCACCGGCAAAGGCGCCACCAAACAGGCCGCCATCCGCACCGAACTCACTCAGGCTTTGCAAGAGAACTGCAGCGTGTTTAGGGATGCCAAACGGCTGGACCAAGCCATGAAAGCCGTCCAAAAAGCCAAGGCCGACTTCGCCAAACTGGCCATTGACGATAAGTCGGATGCCTTCAACACCGATCTCATCACCGCGCTGGAGCTGGGCAACCTTATTTTGCTGGGCGAGGCCACGGTGAAAGCCGCCATTGAGCGTACCGAATCCCGTGGCGCCCACGCGCGGGAAGATTACCCCGAACGCGACGATGCCCACTGGATCACCCACATCACCAGCACCTACAACCCCAAAACGGGCGAAATCGATTTGGGCCGTGATAAAGTTCGTACGGTGGGCAACCCCGAATATACCCCCAAACCCCGCGTGTACTAAGGCTTCAACCAGGAGACACCCCCATGGCCCCCAAAAAAACCACCAAAAAACCCGCCGCCAAATCTGCCAGCAAGGTAAAGGCGAAAGCCAAACCCGTGGTTAAAAAACCTGTCAAAGCAACTGCAAAAGTTGCCCCCAAGGCTAAACCAGTGGCCAAACCCGCTCCTAAAAAAATTGCTCCCAAAGCAGCACCCAAACCTCTCCCCAAACCCTCTACGACTCCTACCAAATCCCTCGCCACACCCGCCAAAATCCCAACATCTTCCAAGCCAGCTAAGGTTACAACCAACAACCAACAACGCACAACAACGTTCCGCGTTCTCCGTGGCACCGTGGTGGGCGGCCAACTGGTGCAAAAAACCCAAGAGTTCCAAGTCCCGTACGACACCTCCACCACCGTGCTCCTCGCGCTGGAATGGATCAAGGGCGAGCTGGACGGCACCCTCACGTTCCGCCGCTCGTGCCGCGCCAGCATTTGCGGCAGCTGTGGCATGGTCATCAACGGTAAAAGCCGCTTGGCCTGCAAAACCAAATTGATGGACTTGGTGGACGGAAACGCCTCCAAAAACATCGCCCCCGCCGTGGGTGGGGTTATCGAAATCGCCCCCCAGCGCAACCAACCCGTGCTGAAAGACCTGGTGGTGGATATCGCCCCCTTCTACGACAAAGTGAAAGCCATACTCCCCTTCGTGAAAGAAGGCCCGGAAGCCGCCACCAGCGTGGACAAAGATAGTTTCAGTCAAGTGAACATGGTGTCCAACTGCATCATGTGCGGCGCGTGTTACTCGGATTGTACGGCGATGGTGGAAAACCCCGACTTTTTAGGCCCCGCAGCCCTTGCCAAAGCCTACCGCTTTGTGGCCGACCCCCGCGAAGGCCACAAAACCGAACGCCTGCAACAGCTGGTGGAAAAAAACGGCGTGTGGGATTGCACGCGCTGCAGCATGTGCATCGATGCCTGCCCCAAAGGCGTGGCCCCCATGGAAGCTATTCTCAAGCTCCGCACGCTGGCCATGCAGGCCCGCATCACGGGCAACGCGGGCGCCCGCCACGCCATGGCGTTCAAAACCGATATCGCCACGTGGGGCATCCTCAACGAGCCCTTCATGCTGCTCAAAACCCTGCGCTTGGGCATCCTTGGCCAACTGGGCAACGCGTGGAACTTGGCGAAAAAAGGCAAAATCCCCAACCCCTTGCCCTTCCACGAACGCCCGAACGGCCTGCACGAAATCAAAGCCATCTACGCCGAACTGGCCAAAAACCCCATCGACGTGCAAACCAAAGCCGCCGATAGCGGCCCGGGGGCTGGCTAATGCAACTCCCTGCCGACCTCACACACCAAAACTTCTTTGACAGCTTCATTAAAGGCATGGTTATAGTTGGCAAACATGACCTCGCATGGGATAAAATCAAAACCCGTGAAGGTGCATATAAACTCTATGAACTCATAGAAACAAAAGTTCAGACCCTTTCAAAATCCTCAACTAGGGAAGAATCTTTTCGCCATCTTGTCCGCATCCGCAACACATTACAACCTGGAACCATTGGCGCCTTCGATGGCCTTCGTGGAGAACTTCTCAATCGAACCTTAACCTTGGTTGAAATCTACGAAATGCTAGATGGCTGCCGCCATTACGGCTTCACAGTCTATCCCTCCAATGCCATACGTGAGCTGCAAAATCTCTCATCCGAAATGCTCCAACTCCTCGATGAATCCATCACCACATTCCTCGTCAATCCCACACAATCCCTCCTCACCGTCCTAAATCCACCACAGCAAGGCTGGGATTCACCCATCTCACAAACACGATAACTGCCCACCCCCAGCTCACCTAGCACCCTAGCACCTAGCACCTCGCACTTTCTCTTGGTACTATCCTTGCATGAACAAACCATCCCTCCACCTCGCGCAGCGTCAGGAACTCTCCATGACCACCGAGCTGCGGGAGGCGATTGAGCTGCTGCAACTCTCCAGCTTGGAACTCACCAATCTGATTGCCACCGAACTGGCCGATAACCCCCTGCTGGAGCGCGAAAGCACCGACGACGACTGGGGCACGGCGGACGATGGCAGCAAGGAGGGCGACTGGGACGATACCTACGCCGCCGTGAGTGATGCTGGGCTGGATGGCCCCCTTGGCACCGCCAGCCACGGCAGCCCCGCAGGTAATGATGAAACAGGCTGGGAAGCCACCGCCCACAGCGCCCAAACCCTGCACCAACACCTGCTGGCCCAACTGCACCACGCCACAGGCAGCACCTTGCTCCATAAGGCAGGAGCCTATCTCATCGACGCACTGGACGACGCCGGCTATCTCCGCACCACCATGGCGGAAGCCGCCGCCGCCCTGAACCTGCCGGAAAGCGTGGTGGACGACGCCCGCGCCCTCCTCCAAACGCTGGACCCCATCGGTGTGGCGGCCCGCGATTTGGCCGAATGTCTCCGCCTCCAACTCCACAAGGCGGATAACCTCACCCCCGCCGCCGAAGCCTGTTTGATGCACCTGGATAAAGTCGCCGCGCGCGATTTGGCCTTCCTCGCCAAAGCAGGTCGCTGCTCCATGCAAGATGTGGCGGAAAGCATCATGGATATCCGCGCCTGCAACCCCCGCCCTGCCAGCGCCTTCAAACCTCCCCACGGCGCCCCGCCCACGGCCCACGCGGTGCCAGATGTCATTGTGCAACCCGACGGCCACGGAGGCTTTACAGTGGAGCTCAACGGCCACGCCTTCCCCCGCCTGCTCATCCACCCGCCCATGAAGATTGAAGCCAAGGGGCCCAAAGTCAGCGCCCAACTCCAACAGGCCAAACAGTACCAAACCGAACGCCACGGCCGCGCCAAATGGCTGGTTGGCGCGTTAGAGCAACGGGCCACCAGCATCCTGAAAATCGCCAAAGCGATTGTCTCCGCCCAAACCCAGTTTTTGGAGGCTGGGGCCGAGTTCATGACCCCCCTCACGCTGCGGGAAATTGCCGAACGCGTGGGCGTGCACGAAAGCACCGTCAGCCGGGTCACCACGGGCAAATACATGCAAACCCCCTGCGGGGTTATGGAGTTCAAAACCTTCTTCGCCAGCGGCGTAGCCAGCACGGGGGGGCAGGTGGCCGTGGCCAGCCGCAGCGTGCAGGCCATCATCCAACGGTTGGTCAATGCCGAAAACCCCTCCAAACCCCTCTCCGACCAAGCGTTAGTCCAAATGCTCCAAGCCGAAGGGGTCGAAGTCGCCCGCCGCACCATCGCTAAATACCGAGGTATCCTCAACATCCCCGGCACGGCAGAACGCAAGGTACGCGCCACCACACGCGCCTAAAGCTATAGTTAATCCTCTTTCGTTGATGACGTGCAGGGGGTTGAGGGGGCGAAGCCCCCTCACGACGAAGTCGTCATTGCGAGCGTAGCGTGGCAATCTCCCAAGTTGCAAGTTGGGAGATTGCCGCGTCGGACGCGCTCTGCGCTTGCCTTCCTCGCAATGACGCTGATACGTTAAAGGGTCATCATCCCTGCAACCGTTTGTCCAATAAATTAGGAAAATGGCTATACCTGCACAAGCTGGTATCCAAGCCCTTTCACATAATATGGGCGTAAACAAAGTTGACCATAACGCTGGGTCGATACAAGACACGTCACCACAACGTCCTGCACAAAGTGACGCATCATCCGCCATACACCTTGGGTTGGGTTGTTGGAATCCACATGAATGTTCACCACAACCCCCTCTTCCACGGCATGAATGTGCCATCCAGTCCCCTCCGTACGCCAATGCCCTGGCCGAAGAGGTTCAGGAATAAAATGTACCTTCAAGCTTTCAAACACCTCACATGGCACAAACAGGTAAACCTCCCGCAACAGATCCACACGTTGCAAAGTATAAACTTCAAACAAAGCCCACAAGGCCCTATCGTGGGCTTTCAGTCTGTGCCAGCGCTTCCAATCACCATGTACTATGGCTTTTTATGCCAACGCGTACCAAACAGGCTGACACCTTAAATACGGGTAATCTCCCCCACCACCCCCATATGGTCACTCACCCCGCCCACCAGCCGCACATCGGTGGCCTTATAAGCAGGCGTGGTGAACAACCCATCCACCATATAATCTTTGATTGTAGCCCCCGCCCGATGCAAGGTTTTATCAATGCTATTCATGTAATGAGGCGGTATATTATCCTTATAAACCTCTGCCAACCGCGCAAACGTCTCTTTCCCTCGAGGCGCGTTAAAATCCCCGCACAGCACCACATTCCCCAAACCTTGTAATTTCTCCAACATAACGGTGCAAGCTGAACGTTGGTTATCATCAACCTCGCCGTCGGGCGTCCACACAAAATGGGTTGTCACAATCCTAGTCCCACCCACATCAGCACTTAACAAACTGTAACGGCTGGTGGCTACCTTGCTTTCGGGCGTTGTGGTGTCAAAAACATCCCGTCCCGTTCCTTCTCCCGCATAGGGTATAACATGCACCTTTTCCAAAGGCGCTTTGCTCCAAATCCCTTGTCCCATAACAACCTGTGCGCGCCCTTCGGGCGAAACTCCATGCACCGTCAATGGCGCAAACGCACGGTACGCATACCCAAGTTCGGCCGCCAAGCGGGGCGCATCTTCCTCATAAAGCTCCTGCAAACACACCACATCCGGCTGTTCCGCCTTCACCCACGGCATCCACCGCGCATAATGCCGGTCACGTTCAATGTTGATGGAAATCAGTTTCATACCCCACCCTACTTCTCTTCGGGCTTGTCTTTCAAGCTTTTCATCATGTCCACCATGCTTTTCCGCAGGTGTTCGGGCAGAGCGTAATAGGCTTTCAGCAAGGCAATGGTCTCACGGCTGGTCAGCACGTCGTCGTCCATGTCCACCTTGTCTTCGGCCACTTTGCGGTGCAAAACCTCGGCCTCGGGGAAAAAGAACGATTCCCTCACCCCCAACGCCCGGGCAATCAAACTCAAACGGCTCCCTCCTACGCGGGCGCCTTTTTCATACTTTTGCACCATCTGGAAACTCACGCCCACGGCATCCGCCAGCTGTTCTTGCGTCATGCCTACCAACAGGCGGCGCTGGCGCAGCTTTTGCCCCACATGCACATCCACAGGGTGGTTGACGGTTTTGACCATGGTCAGTTTCATAGCACAGTTGTCCGATGAATACAATCATTTGTTGTAAGATAAAGGAGAGAATCGACGTTCATGCCAAAATAATATGCATGCGTCATGCCAACATGGTGGGCAATCCTTTGTTCATAACCCACCCTAAAACGCCTTCCACCGTGGGGCAACAGCAAACATCGTACCTGTCAGCGGGCTGAAATATTATGTACGATCTTAAAAGTAACGAGCCAACCGTACAAACGGCGTCGGCTCCAAGGCAGGCGGCAACGCCACATCCAACGCTGCGGGGGTACTAATGGGTAACTGCTTCACCACCCGCCCGTAGCCATCCACCATCAACGTGCGGCCCGTGTTGGCCACCCTCACCAAGGGGAGGCCTGTTTCCACCGCCCGCAGCCGCTCCAACGTGGCGTGCTGGGCCAAAGCCGTGGTGCCCGTAAACCAGTTGTCGTTCGTAATGTTCAACAAGTACCTTGCCCCGTAGGCATAACGGGCCACATGGTAGGGGAAAATCCCCTCGTAACAAATCAAGCCCAACGCATACCCCACAGGGGTAGGCAACAGGGGGCTGGCCACACCCGCGGTAAAATCCAACCGGCTTTGGCTCATCACCCGCACCGCCATAGGCAAAGGCAAAGCGTCCAATACCTCCCGCAGAGGTATGTATTCTCCAAACGGAACCAACAACTGCTTGTCGTACCACCCACCCAGCGTAGCATCGGGGTGCACCACGGTCAAACCGTTGTAAAACGTCATGGCGGCATCGTCGCCATCCCTGCGCACACTGCCCGTCACCAAGGCCTGCTCTCCGTACAACCCGCTGGCTACAAATTTCCTTACTTCAGGGTCTTCTTGCAGGTAAAACGCCACGGCCGTTTCGGGCATAAAAATAGCTCGGGCAAGCTGGCTCCCCTCGCCATACGCCACCCCCAACGTTTCCCGCAAATAGCCCATACGAACCTCAGAGTTCCATTTGTGGGCGCTCTGGATGTTCGGCTGCACTAGCCGCACCATCGGCCCATCCCCACCCCCCATCTCAGGCGCCCCTGCCAACCGCACCGCTCCAAACCCGTACACAGCCAGCAACACCGCCGCCGCCACCCGCCACCGCACAGGGTTATACGTCGCCACCAGCACCGCCACACCCACAATCATCAGGCTCAAGCCATGAACCCCCGCCACGCTGGCCCCCTGCATCAGCACATCGCTGCCACCCCACATGGCGCCCACCGGCAACCACGGGAAGCCCATGGGGTGCACACTCTTCACAACCTCCAACGCCACCCACACCACCACAAACCCTACCGCCCGAACACGCACGGGCAACGCCCGCACAACCCCACACACCAAGGCAACACCCAACGCCCCATACACCGCAATGGCCAGCATGGCGGGAATACCCCCCGCGGCCCCCGCCACAAGACTACGGTCGGCATCTATGTAAAACGCCCGTGGCAACCAGTATAAGGCGGTTACTTGGTGGGCCATCCCCACCCCCAAACCAACCCAAACAGCCTGCTTCACCGTCGGCGCCGCCTCCACAGCACGCCACAACACAGCCAACCCCACCATGGCCAAAGGCCACATAAAAAACGGAGCAAACCCAAGGGTTACTGCAACCCCCGCCAAACCCAACACCCAACGGTGGCGTACCACGGGCTGCATCAGGCTTTGCTGGCTTTAGAAAGTTTGTCAGGCAGTTTCAGTTCCACCACTTCCACATGGCGGGCATCAGCCACCAACACTTTGGCCACCACGCCGTTGGGTAGGTTCACCGTTTCTCCCGCCGCAGGCACGCGCCGCGCCTCATGCATCACCAGCCCACCCACGGTTTCAATTTCCAATGTGTCGGGCAAATTCCACGTCAAGGCCAACGTACGGGTTACGTCTTCCAACAGCAACGTGGCTGGCATCCTAAAGCGTTGATTCCCAACACTCTGGATTCCCTCCGGCACCGCCTCATCATGCTCATCGCCCAACTCACCCACCAACTCGCCCAGCAAGTCTTTCAGGGTCAAAAGGCCCGTTACACCGCCGTATTCGTCCGTCACCATCACCAGCCCAATGCGGTGACGCTTCATCAGCTGCAACACGCGGGGCACGGGCATGGTTTCGGGCACAAACAAGGGCGGCCGCAAACAGTTGGCCAGCACAAAATCACCCTCTTTCCCCACAAACGGCGCCATGTCTTTTAAGGTAATCACACCCACAATATCGTCCAAACTTTTTCCCATCACGGGCAGGCGGCTGTAGTGCGATTCCGCAAACACCTTCATCACCTTCCCAAACCCCGCCTTGGTGCTTACCACTTTAATATCCGCACGGGGCACACATACGTCGTTGGCGGTTACGCTGGAAAACACCAAGGCGTTCCCCAACAACTCCCGCTCGCTTTTGCTCAATGGCCGCTCGGCCCGTTCCTTCCACGCGGCATGAAGGTCGTCGTTCAAACTCTCCATCTCTTTGGCACGGCGCAACCGCTGAAACATCGCCGCAAAAGGTTGGGTTAAAAAGCTTGCCATCATTCCACATCCTCATAAGGGTTGGGCACACCGGCGCGGGCCAAAATCTTTGTTTCCAAAGCTTCCATGGCCTGCGCTTCCACGGGTTCCATATGGTCGTACCCTACCAGATGCAACAACCCATGCACAAGCAAATGCCGCACATGGCTCTCCACAGTGCGGCCTGTGGCGTGGGCTTCCCGCACCACGGTGGGGGCGGCCAACATCACATCGCCCACATACCACCGCTCCTCCAACCCGTCGTCATCGTTTTCAAACGAGAGTACGTTGGTCGGCGCATCTTTCCCTCTGAATTCCTTATTCAACCCCTGCACCACGTCATCCCCCACCACCCGCACGGTCAGCTCCCATGGGCGGGCACCTTGGTAAGCTGGCACCTCCTCCGCCACCAACGCCACCATCTCGGCACACACCTGTTCCATGTCCACATCCAGCGGCGCCTCTACCATCAGGCACACCTCACCATGGCCGTTTTTTACTGCAACAAGCACACCTGCATCATCCATAACGACCTTTGTAGCACACAAACATGTTGCCGTCAGCAGCACACGCGGGTAGGGTACCGCCCCATGAGCACCTCCCACCTTTTCACCTCCGAAGCCGTCAGCTGCGGCCACCCCGACAAACTGGCCGACCAAATCTCCGACGCCATTTTGGACGCCCACTTGTCCCAACACCCCACCGCCCGCGTGGCGTGCGAGGTTTTGGTCACCACCAACTTTGTGTGCGTGGCGGGCGAGTACACCAGCACCGCTAAGGTGGATGTCGACGCCGTGGTGCGCCACACCATCCGCACCGTAGGCTACACAGGCGGGTTTAACGAAGGGTTTGATGCCGATACCGTGGTTATTTTGAACCACATGCACGGCCAAAGCCCCGAAATTGCCCAAGGCGTCAACGCGGGCGATCGCACCTCCGAAGGCGCGGGCGACCAAGGCCACATGTTTGGCTACGCATGCGACGAAACGCCCGAACTGATGCCCGCCGCCCTGCATTACAGCCACGCCGTGCTCCGCCATCTGGAAGCCCTCCGCCGCGCAGGCGAAACCCGCCTCCGCCCCGATGCCAAAAGCCAAGTGACGCTGGAGTACGTAAACGGTAAACCCACCCGCGCCCACACGCTGCTCATCAGCCACCAGCACAATCCGGAACTCACCCACGCCCAACTGACGGACATCTGCCGCGCCGCATGGGAGGCCGTGCTGCCCAAGGGCTGGATTGACGCCACCACCCGCTTCCTCGTCAACCCCACGGGCAGCTTTGTCCTCGGCGGCCCTGCGGGAGATACGGGCCTTACAGGCCGTAAAATCATCGTGGATACCTACGGCGGCGCCGCCCGCCACGGTGGCGGGGCGTTTAGCGGAAAAGACCCCACGAAAGTGGACCGCAGCGCCGCCTACACCGCCCGTTACTTGGCCAAAAACATCGTCGCCGCAGGCTTGGCCACACGGTGCGAAATCCAACTGGCCTACGCCATCGGCATCGCCGAGCCCTTGGCCCTGTACGTGGATACCTTTGGCACCGCCAAGGGCACCACCGACGAAGCCCTTGCCGCCGCCCTGCAAACCGTGCTGCCTCTCACCCCCCGCAGCATGCAAAACCACCTCGGCCTCGCTGCCCCCATCTACACCCCCACCGCCAGCGGCGGCCACTTCGGCCGCGCCACTGGCAGCGCGGGGGCGGGTACGTTCCCCTGGGAACGGTTGGATTTGGTGGAAAAGTTGAAAAAAGCTCTGGTGAAGTAATATTGTGTTGTACCAAACAGGTGGTTAAGGGGGCGTCAGCCCCCTTACGCCAACGGCGTCATTGCGAGCGAAGCGTGGCAATCTCCCAACTTTCCAATCGCAAAATTGCCGCGTGACAAGCTAACCATCCCCCTCACCCACTTTATCCAAAACAAACACAACTCACCAAAAACTTGATTTCCCACTAACAACCAAGCTACAACCTGCCATGCACCACCCCATCCCCACCACCGGCCGCCTCAGCTCCCGCATGAGCGAGGCCGACATCGCCAAGCTGCTGGCCCGCCTGCAACCCCACCTACCCACCGCCGCCGATTGGGCACACCCCGAGATTGAGCTGGAAATCGGCATGGGCAACGGCCTCGCCCTGCTGGCCCGTGCCCAAGCCGCCCCCCACCGCCTTTTCGTGGGGTCAGAACTCTACCTCAACGGCCTGCAAGTGGCCCTTAACCATCTCACGCCTGCCCCCCGTAGCCTTGGCGAAGGGGGGAACATCCGCCTCACCAACCACGACGCCCGCGCGCTGCTGGCCACCATCCCCCCTGCTACCCTCTCCCGTATTCTCATCCCGTTCCCCGACCCTTGGCCCAAAAGCGGCCACCACAAACGCCGCATCGTGCAGCCCAGCCTGTTGGATGAAGCCGCCCGCACCCTGAAACCCGGCGGCGAGCTGTGGGTTGTTACCGATTGGCCCAGCTACGCCTACCACACCATCGCCACACTGTTCCCCCACCCCGCCTTCACCCTGGCCCAAACGGGGGGGCAGGCGGCGGATTGCAAGCCTTCCGCCCGTTTGGACGAAAAACTTGGCCCCCACCACCTTGCCACCCCGCCTGCGTGGTGGGTTCCCACCAAGTATCAGGCAAAAGCCTATACGGCGGGGCGGGTGCCGTGGTTTATTGAGGCAACTCGCAAATAACCTGATTCTATAACTTACTGAACGAACCCCGAAGCGTCATTCCAGGGAAAACTAGCCCTGTAGGGCAAGATATTGGTTTTATTTTTCAACTTTCAACTTGGGAGATGGCCACGCTTCGCTCGCCATGACGACTTCGTCGTAAGGGGGCTTCGCCCCCTTAACCCCCTACTTGTCCCAAGTTTCAGGTACATTCGCTATTTACCACCGGCCCTTTCGTTTCCCTCTTGACACCCTACCCAACCCCGTCCATATTCCGCCCAGAAGCAAGGCCGAGTTACAGGCACTTGCCACACCGCTGGGTTTAGCAGAGGTGGCCACGGGCCGCCTTTTTTATTACCCAAAACAGGAAAGACGCCTTATGGCCAGTTTGGAAAGCCGCATTCAGCCCATGGCCCTTGCCGCCGCCGCTGCATTCGGCTTGGTGCTGGTGTGTGCACGGCTGACGGGCGGCGGTAAATTCCAAACCCTGCAAGTGTTGTTGGAAAAACCCGATGGCAGCAGCCCCGTGCTGGACGATTGCACGGCGGTTTCCAAGCAACTAGCGCGGGATTTGGACCAGTATGAGCTGACCCACGGCGCCCTCATCAAGGGCCGTTACACGCTGGAAGTGAGCAGCCCCGGGCTGGACAGACCCCTGATTACCCCCGCCGATTACCAACGGTTTGTGGGGCGCACCGCCGCCTTGCGCTTCAACCAGATGCAATCCAGCGGTTACACCACGTTTCAGGCGGCTACAGGCGTTATCAAGGGGGCGGATAGCACCACAGTCACCCTACAACTGGAGCAGGCTGAAACCCCCCAAAGTTTCCCACTCTCCCACATTTTTACCGCCAAACTGGCCCCCACCAAGGCCGAGATGGACGCCTGGATGCGCGACGCCATCCGCAAATCACCCAGCACCGATGAACCCAAGTAACGAAAATGGAGACATCGGGATGGATTTTTGTGATGACGAAGACCGTGGAAGCGCAAACGTACGCCGTTTGGTACGTGCGAACCGCGAAAGCTGAGGAAACACAAAAAGCCGCCCGAGGGCGAACATTTTAAACAAAGGAGAGAAACCATGGCCCTAGATTACATCCAAATCGCCGAAGCCGTATCCCGTGAAAAGGATATCGATAAAACCCTCGTGCTGGAGGCTATGGAACAAGCCATCCAAACCGCAGCCCGCAAAAAATTGTCCAACGAGCTGCGCCTGCAACCTTACGAATTGACCGTGAAAGCCACCATTGACCCCGTGAGCGGCGACGTGAGCCTGAAGCGTTTGGTGCAAGTGGTGAAAATGGTGATGGAACCCATGAGCATTGAAGAAGCCCGCGCCGCCCAGCGCGAAGGCCGCGAGCCCGAAATGCGCCCCAGCTGCGATAAAAAAGGCTACCCGCTCAAAAGCAACGCCAACCAAATCCTTCTGGCCGAAGCCCTGAAAAGCAACCCCAACGCCAAAGAAGGCGATATGATTGCCGATGACTTGCCCATGATTTACTTCGATGGCCGCGTGGCCGCCCAAGCCGCCAAGCAGGTCATCATCCAAAAAATGAAAGATGTCGACCGCGCCCGCGAGCAAGAACAGTTCAAAGACCAAGTGGGCACCATCGTGCAAGGTATCGTGAAGCGCGCCGACCACAACGGCGCCTTGCTGGATTTGGGCAAAGCCGAAGCCTGGTTGCCCAAAGAAGAAACCATCCAAAAAGAAATGTTCAAAACCAACGACCGCGTGCGCGCTTACATCTACAAAGTGGCACCCCAGTTCCGTGGCCCGCAAATCTTCGTGTCCCGCACCCACCCTCAGTTCTTGGTGGAACTGTTCCGCGAGCAAGTGCCTGAAATCGCCAACGGCACCATTGAGGTTATGGGCGCCGCCCGCGACCCCGGTTTCCGCGCCAAAATCGCCGTAAAAAGCTACGACCGCAACCTCGACCCTGTAGGCGCCTGCGTGGGTATCCGCGGCGTGCGCGTGCAAGCCATTACCACCGAGTTGCAAGGCGAACGCGTGGACATCATCGAATGGTCGCCCAACGCCGCAGAGTTCTTGGTGAAAGCCATGAAACCCGCCGTGGTCACCAAAGTGGTGCTGGACGAAGATGACAACCGTATTGAAGTTGTGGTGCCGGAAGATAACCTCTCCCTCGCCATCGGCCGCCGTGGCCAAAACGTCCGCCTTGCCAGCATCCTTACGGGCTGGGACATCGACGTGATGACCGAAGCGGAAGAATCCGAGCGCCGCACGCAAGAGTACAACGTGTTGAGCCAAAACCTCATCACCAACCTGGATGTGGATGACGTGCTGGCCCGCCTGCTCATCGCCGAAGGCTTCCGCAGCATCGACGATATTTTGAAGGTAACCCCCGAAGAAATCGGCGCCATCCAAGGCCTCAACAACGAGGTTGCGGCTGAGATTCAAGCCCGTGCCCAAAACGCCCTGAAGGCGGCTGCGGAACGCTTGGAAAAACTGGGCGTAACCGAAGAGCTGAAAACCCTCCCTGGCATGACCGCCGACTTGGTGGTGGCGTTGGGTGAAAAGGGTATCAAAACCCGCGATGACTTGGCCGACTTGGCTGGCGACGAACTGCTGGAAACCATCCCCGCAGGGCTGTTGAACGAGAAGCAAGCCAACAAGCTGATCATGGCCGCCCGCGCCCACTGGTTCGCCGAGGAAGAAGCCGACGACGAAGAGGCGGATACAGCCACTCCCGCCGCCGAAAAACCTGCTCAGCCCACCGCCTAAGCAGCCTCACGGCATCAAAAAGCCCCCACACGGGGGC
>JBAQUT010000007.1:0-14105 GCA_049297695.1 Alphaproteobacteria bacterium
GGCCTTGGGCGCCCCCACCGACAAGCGCTGGATGGGTCAGGCAGACCGTTGGATTATCACCTCCAGCCCCCCCGCCCTGCCCGCCCCCGCCAAGGGCGAGCGCTGGCTGGTGAACGTGGTGGAGCGCCACAAGCACACCGTGTTGCTAACCGCCACCAAGTTGTTGCCCCGCCCCGACCAACGCACGTTGATAGGCTTGGTGGGCGAGTACCACCGCGTGCGGGTTTTAAACCGTGAGCTGGCGGCGATTGATTTTGTATTGAACAACCCGAAAGATGCTGCGGTGGGCGATTACATCCGCCTGCAACCCCACATGCGCCCCCGCACAGGCCCTACCCCTGTGAAGATGTTGGCCAACTTGGGGAGCAACCCTAAGGGTTTGGAAAGCCTTGCCGCCATTGAGAACCACAACTTGCCGGTGGAGTTCCCCGCCGATGTTCTGGCCGAAGCCGAGGGTTTGCCCGCGTATAAGTTTAACCCCGCCGAGGGCCGTACGGATTGGCGGGATATGCCCATTGTGACCATTGACGGCCCCGATGCCCGGGACTTTGACGACGCCGTGTGGGCGGAACCGTTGGAAGGCGGCGGCCACCGCGTGCGTGTGGCCATTGCGGATGTAGCCTTTTATGTGAAGCCCGGCACCGCGCTGGATGAGGATGCGCAAGAACGGGGCAACAGCACGTACTTCCCCGACCGCGTGATACCTATGCTGCCCGAGCGCCTGAGCAACGATTTGTGCAGCTTGCGCCCCTTGGTGGATAGGCCCGTGTTTGGTGTGGAGATGGAAGTGGACAGCCACGGGCATTTGCAGAAGTACGCGTTTTGCAGGGCGGTGATTCATTCCGCCGCACGCCTTACCTACCAGCAGGTGCAAGCGGCGCTGGATGGCACGCCCGATGCCACCACCCTGCCCTTGCTGCCCAACCTGAAACACCTGTTAGCCGCCTACAACACATTGGACCATGCCCGTTTGCGGCGCGGAGCGCTGGATTTGGAACTGCCTGAACTGGGGATTGAACTGGATAAGGAAGGCAATGTGCTGAAGGTGGCCAACCGCGCCCGCCTGACCAGCCACAAGCTGATTGAAGAGCTGATGATTTTGGCCAACGTGGCGGCGGCATCCGCCCTTAGCCGCCACAAGGTGACAGGCTTTTACCGCATTCACGATAAGCCCGACAAAATGAAGCTGATGACACTGACCGCCGCGTTGAAGCCCTTGGGCTTTACCATGCCGGCCATAGATGGCGGCCACAAAGCCTGGGCCAACTTGGTGGAGCAAGTGAAAAGCCACCCCGCCCGCAACACGCTGCTGCGGCAAATTTTGCAAAGCCAAATGCAAGCCAAATATTCCACCGACAACATCGGCCACTACGGGCTGTCCTTGCCGTTGTACAGCCATTTTACAAGCCCCATCCGCCGTTATTCCGATTTGGTGACTCACCGTGCGTTGCTCCATATTTTGGGAACCAAGCAAGATTTACCTAGTGCAAGTGAGCTTGGGCACGTGGCACAAAGCATCAACATGAGCGAGCGCAAAAGCCAACAGGCGGAATGGGAAGCGCGCGACCGTATCATCGCCCGCCATTACGCCCAGTTTGTGGGGAAAGAATTTACGGCCACCGTGACCAACGCCCTGAACTTCGGGATGTTTGCCAGCATTGATGAAGGCGTAGAAGGTTTGCTGCCCGCCCGCATGATGGGCTGGGACTGGCACTTTAGCCCCGCCCACAGCACGTGGCGCAACAACCGCAGCAAAAAAACGCTCCAATCCGGCAGCACCGTGCGGGTGGTGTTGGTGGAGGCGGATAGGGCCAGTGGGCGGCTGACGTTTAAACCTCTTTAGCGGTATTGTGTCGGCGTTGGTGCGGGGCGGGCGCATTCGCCTTCCGTACGGAAATACACAATGCAATGGGCGGGGCGCAATGGCTTTGAGTTGGGGTTTAAAGCCCTGTGCAAGCTTACATAGGTATCATAGCCTGCTGTCAACATAGGAGCTAGCATAACAGCACCCATGGCAGTACCTGCAAGGGTACGCTTCAAATTCATAACCCCAACCCTTGAACGGATTTACCTTCACACGCCTTTTGGGCTTTCAACATTTGTTTGGCTAAAATCCAGCGCAAAGCTTTGCGTTTATCATCTGGCTGGGCGCATATTTTAGTCCCCACGTGCACCATCAGCAATCCATCGGCAGCATCCAGGCATGGCTCCACACCATGCACTTTGGTGCATTCGGCAAACGCTTGAGAGGGTTTGGCTGCACGTTGAAGAGTTTGGGTAGCCTTCATTTTATCGGTATGTTGCACAAGGCTTGCCACCATGCCGAAGCCACCTAACAGCATCACGGGGGTTAATATTGTGTAATCGCGCCATGTTTTTCGGGTGTTCATGTGCTAGCTTATAAGCTGTTCAATGTACGAAGTCAAACATGTATGCAACATAGTTTATCTCCCGAGGCGTTGTGGTTCATCGGGCTGGTGGTAGGGTCGTTTCTTACGGGCGAAACCCCGCTCCGCCTCCCCTTCCGCTGGGCGGAAACCTATTACCATGAGCTTTCTCACGGATTGGCTGCCCTCATCAGCGGCGGGCGTGTGCACCGCATCCAGCTCCATTTTGATGGCAGCGGGCTGTGCACTACGGCGGGCGGCAGCCGCGTTTTGATATTGCTGGCGGGCTACATGGGGGCGGCCCTGTGGGGCAGCCTGTTGTACGTGGGCGGCTGGGCCATGGGGGAAACGGGCAGCGGGGTTATTTTGCAGATTGAGCTGGCCTTGCTGGCCGTTACCACGTTGCTGTGGGTGAGGGATATCAAAACCCTGATTATTTTAGGCATTGTGGCTAGCGTGTACGCCACCGTGCTGCTGTACGGCCCCAGCACGTACCTTCCCTACCTGCTTCAATTTACAGGTATTTACGTGCTGATGAACGCCCTGCGCGCGCCCTTGCACCTGATTGACGGCCAGCACGTGGGCGATGGCGCCGCGCTGGCCAATATTTTCAAGGTACTCCCCGAAATCTTCTGGATTGTGTGGTGGCTGGTATTTGCGTTGGTGTGTTTGGCCGTATGCGCGTGGGTTACGATGCCCGAGGTGGCCATTTACACCTCTAAAGCTATTCCCAAATTTTAACATATCGGCTTAACGTTGCCCAATGTGTCGGGCCGTTCGGCCCAACCCCCACATGGCAACTCCCGCCAAAAAGAGTACCTCTCCGCCCGTTATCGTTGCATCCAACAAAGGGCCGCAGGTGTAATCTGTCAAACGTGGGCCTATATCCACACAGGTTGATGTTTGAAGCATGGTTGTTTTTAACCCCAAACCTGCCAAGGCTGTGGCGATACCAGCTACCCGCAGTTTTGTAGAGTTTTGATTTATTTTTTGGAATATGTCCGACACTGCGAAAGCTTTCGTGGGATGATTTTTTTAATGCACAATCCGTGCACCAGCGGAAAGCTCGCGGATGGTCTCTTCCACCATATCGCCGCTGGGGGCGGGCATGGGGCGCATTTTGGGTAGGTGGGCCTGCACGGTGGCAAACAGCGATTTGTGGGTGGGGGATATTTTATCGCTGGCCAAAGCATTTTCAGGTACGCGCAAGGCTTGCACGCCGCTGGGGCTTATCACCACATCCAGCATGTGGGGGTTTATTTGCACCACCCACACCAAGCTTTGCACGGGGGTGGGCACTCCCACATGTTCATCCGTGTAGTTAAACACGGGGGCGCAAGCAACTTTATCGGCCTGCAAGGCACCCTTGCCCAGCACGCTGCGCACAAACACCTCGCCCAGCTGGGCGGTGGCCACGCGGCGCAGGGCGGCACCCATATCGCCGCTGCTGCCCAACCCCAAACAACTGATAAACCGCGCCTTGCCATCGCCGCCCAACACTTTGGGCTCTTGGCGGGCCATCAGCAGGTAGCGTATGCCGCCCTCAATATACCACAGCACCACGGCCCCCGCCAAACCCACATAGCCTTTGGGCACCACCTGCATGGGCGTGCCGTACAGCATGGAAAGAATGATGTTCACCACCTGTTGACGGCGGGTAAAAAAATGGGCGTGCACAGCGGTACCGATTGGCCCCCACCACCGTTGCAACGTATTTGAAATCCCCATACCCACAATATAGGCCTGTTGGACAGTGAGGGCAAGACGTAGGTTTATACCCCTTCAAACAGCAACGCCGCTCCCCTTGTGGCAAGGGGAGCGGCGCTACTGCGGCCTGCCGGTTATCGCCCCCGAGCAGGCCTACCACCCCCCTTCCTATCCCAGAAGTTAAGGGGGTGGTCTCTTAGGAAACGGTAAGGTTGCCCCCGCCGTTTCCAATGAAAACGGCCCGAAGGCCTAGTTATTTTGAATGTAGGTTTTTATTTGCCGTTTTCAAGCCCCATTTCCTTAAAAATTGGCAACATCATGTACGTAGCCATGGCGTCGGTTTGCAGCATGTTCAAGCGCCCAAGGGGAACGGCCGTATGAGGCAGAGACTTAAAGTGCCTGTAATATTGGTTTTGAACATGTTCTTTCAACTCGCTTAAGGTTACCGCACGTATGTTGGCAAGCTCGTTACTTCCTGGATAGGTACCACGGTAAGCTGTCGAAGCCATTAGGTAACGCCGTTGAATCAGCTCCCGTTTTCCATCTTTTTGGAGGGGATACACGTATAAATCTTGGCTTACAATCTCCCCCTCGCGCACCATAAACGAGATGGGTTCCAAAATTCCCGTTTCCTCAACAAATTCCCGCTGCAAGGCCGTAAAATGGTTTTCACCCGCATCCACCCGTCCACCGGGGTAGGTGTGGAAACTTTTTTTGCTGCCTCCCGAAACGGCGCGTCCGAGTAAAATTCTTTTGTCGCATAAAATCATCCCAATCGCCGTTGTACGGTGCATGGCCGCCACCAAAGGTTCGGTTGAAATAACCACAGGCACGCGTGAGTTTAAGGCCTCGGGAGGTGGTGTGAAGGAATATCTCATGTATACCCTATACCCCTAAACAGGCTTTTCGTCAAACCGTACAAAACGGGCATGCACCTTGGGCCCCACCCGCTCCAGCTGGGCCACCCCCGCAATATCGCCTTTTAACTGGCGTTGGAGGATTTGCAAGGCGCTCTCGGTGGTATCCCCGTTCAGCATCACGCGATTAATCACAGCGTCCAACGCGCCTTCCGGGCTGTTGGCGTGGATGGTAGCCATACTGCCCTGGTGGCCCGTGTTGATGGCGCTGCAAAACGTAAACGCGTTTTCCTTCCGGATTTCGCCCATGATAATCCTATCTGGCCGCATCCGCAGGGTGGCGTTCAGCAAATCGTTCACCGCCGCCACACGGCCGTTTTCCTGCCCTTTGGCAAAGTTGGCAAACAAAAAGTGGACCACGTTGTCGTGCGCGTACCGCAACTCAGGTACGTCTTCCAGCACCACCATACGGTCGGTGAGGGCAATATACTTCATGCAGGCATTCATGAAGCTGGTTTTCCCTGTGCCCGTACCACCTGCTATCAAAATGGTTTTGCGGCTTTCAATGGCGCTTACCAAGGCCACGCGGTCGTCGGGGGCCATCACGTACGATTCCAGCACAAACTCCCTCTCGTTGGCCAACCGAACGCACAGGCTGAATTTTTGCGCGTTTTGCTGCCCCGCCACAAACTGGGCACGGTGCCCGCCGGGCAGCTTCACGCTTAAAATGGGGTTGGCCATGTTGAACGTTTGGCCCGTGCGGTCGGCCAGCAGATTCATGCTGGAAAGCAGGTTGTCCAACGTGAGGGTCATGTCGTTATGAAACTCCCACACGCCTTCGTAACTTTCCAACCCCAACTGACCAGGGCGGTTGACCACCAATTCTTTTTTGCCCGTAATTTTATCGGGCGCCAGCCATTTCATCAACGGCTCGACCAGCTTTTTCTCGGCGGGGGATAAAATCAGTTCTCCAGAGGCCACGGTTTTTACCTTGTTGGCGTTACTTTAGCTTTTTTGGCCGTGTATTCCAACCCAAAGGCAGGTATCTCCTCGCGCCGGATGAAGTGTTTGTGCCACAAGGCAAGGTTCAGCAAATACCACACATGTTGCCCGCGCCCAGCCGCAAACAGGGCTTCCACGGCAGTCCAGTTCAGGTACGAGGTTTTGGCGCAAAATTCATGCAACTCGCGGCGGGCATAGGTGCCGTAATGGCCCATAATCCATTCTTCAAAGGGTACTTTCAGGCCTTGTTTTTTACGGTGCAAAATGGTGTCTGGCACCACCCCCTTCAGCAAGGCTTTCAGAAGGTGCTTTTTCTCGCCCCCCAAGGTGCGCAACCCCACAGGGCTGGCCAACGTGGCGGCAATCAGCTCGTGGTCCAGCAACGGTATCCGCAATTCCAGCGCCGTGGCCATGCTGGTTTTGTCGGCCCGCATTAGCAATTGCTCCGGCAGGCGGTTGGTCAGTTCCACATAGCTGCACCAGTTCCAAAACCCTTGTTGGGACTTAGGTTTGGCGGTAAAGGCCTTCCATACCCCTTCCACCGCGCTCCAGCTGGTGCGGGCGGGCGGGTTGGCCAACAACTGGCGTTTTTCATAATCCGTAAACGCCTCCGCCCCACCCCAAAACAAGGGCTGGCCTTCTGCAGCACGACGCAGATATTCCACATAAAACTTGTTGCCCAAACCTGCCGCCACCAAGGCTTTGTAGCCCAATTTTTTAACCCACCGCGGCACGGGCCAACGGTTCCAGCGCGTCAGCTTCTCAAACTTCATCCAATCCTCATAGCCCACAAACAGCTCGTCGGCCCCTTCTCCGCCTTGGCACACCTTTAGGCCCGCCTCGGTGGCGGCTTTGGAGAGGAAATAAATCGGTATCGCCGCCGGGTCGGCCACAGGCTCATCTTGCACATGAATAAACTTTGGCAAAAACGCCAACACCTCGGCCTCGCTCAACCGCGTGGTGGTGTGGGTGCTGCCAATGGCTTTGGCCACCTGCTCGGCATAGGGCGTTTCATCGGGCCAGCTGGGGTAGGCGCCATCCGGCCCGATGGCAAACGTGTGCAAATTTTTCACCAGTTTGGCCGCCAACGTGCTGACCGCACTACTATCAATCCCGCCGCTTAAAAAGCACCCCACGGGCACATCCGCACTTTCTTGGCGCAACCGCACGGCCTCGGCCACCACAGGCTTCAGGTGGGTGGCCCACGCTTCGGTGGTGGGGGCTGGCAGGGTGTGGGTGTTCGCATACTGCGCGGCGGCGTCCAACGCATCCCAATACCGCTGCACCACCACCTGCCCCGTGGAAGGAGCAAACTGCAACCAATGGGCGGCTGGGAGCTTGGAAATACCCTTGAACAACGTGCGCGGCGCCGGCACCATCAACAAGCTTAAATAATCAAACAGCGCCTCGTCGTCTACCTCACGTATTACATCACTATCTTCCAACAATGACTTGATTTCACTTGCGAACATAAATCTACCCGTAGGGGTTTGGGTGTAATACAACGGCTTCTCGCCCGCTCTATCCCGCGCCATAAACAACGTGCCCTTGGCGGCATCCCACAGCCCAAAAGCAAACATGCCCCGCAGCTTGTCCAAACAGGCGGGCATGCCCCAGTGTTCATACGCTTTCACAATCACTTCGGTGTCGGAATGGCTGGTTTGCCAGCCTTTCACCCCCAACCCCACCAGCTCGGCCCGCACGGCGGCATGGTTGTAAATTTCGCCGTTAAACACCAAGGCCACCTGCCCATTTTTGCTCACCATGGGCTGGTTGGCAGGGGCGGATAAATCCACAATCGCCAACCGCCGGTGCCCCAAGGCCACTGTGCCATCCGCACTGAACCATTCCCCCGCTCCATCCGGCCCGCGGTGGGCCATGGTATCGCGCATCGCCCGCAGCAAGGCCTTGGGCACCTTGCCCTTGCTACCGATGATGCCGTTGATGCCGCACATAAGGCTACAGGTTACAGGTTACAGGTTACAGGTCAACCAGAGGTGTCAGGTTGATTAGCATCGTTCCATATAAAATACCAAACGAAAGGGTTTCCTATGTCTTTTATGAGTCCAAAGGTAAAAAAATATGCAGCTGGAAGCGCACTTGTTGCCACGGCAGGAGCTCTTATTGCTCTAAACCCAGCTCTCGAAGCTTCCATATATGTACTACAAAAAACAGGAGATCCTATTTTAGCTGGAAAAGTGGCTTTGAAAGGTGCTGCACGTTTTCTAGACTTAACGGGTAAAGTCATATCAGAAGGTCAACTCCAATACCTTTCGAACGTTTGGGATTTAACTCGAGTTGTTACAAATTCGGAAGCATCTATGGAAGTTACACGAACTTTAGCAGAAAGACTTGAAGGAAGCCTTGGCGAAGTAAGAGGAGCAATAGATGCATTTGTAAATGCTCCAACTTCCAGTGAGCCACCACCAACTCTGTGGCATGAAAATGATACTCAAGAAACCGCACGTTAAATAACCTTACACAAACCGCCCGCGCGCCTCAAAGCTATTGCTCGTAATGCGCCACACGCAACGCAGCCAACTGAACGGCGCCCGCGCCACCACCCGCAGCAGGTTGCCGGGCTGATGGGTTTTTACGTACACGTTGGCGGCCTCGTATTGCAACGTGAGCCATGCCCGCGTGAACAGAACAGGCCACCACACCCCTGCCCGCGTGGCCACATCCCGCGCGTAAAACGCAATGTGCTTTTCCCGTTCTTTCAAGCGGGCCAAGGCTTTGCTGGTTAGGCCCGTGGGGCTTAGGGTGTAAAGGGCCAAGGGTTCGTCAAACACCGTAAACGTGGCATCGGGCACGGCTTTGAACACCGCATGCCAGCACTCCCAATCCAGCCCGTAGCGGTCCTTCCCATGGAATCCCCCTGCCGCCATCACGGCCTTGCGCTGCATCAGCACGGTGAGGATGCCCACAAACCCCCGGTAATAATAGTGCGTGCGCATGTCGCCCTGGCTGAAACAATCCACCTTGCGGGCATTGGCGGCGCAGTTCCAGCGGGTGTGGCGGCCATGCACATCCACCGCGTCAAAGTCATGGGCCACAAAGGTGTAGGGCTTGCCGTTGGCATCGCCTTTTACCAACACTTCCACGCTGCGCTTCAGCTTGGCGGGGAGCCATCGGTCATCGGCATCCAAAAAGGTTACCAAATCGCCTTTGGCCACCTTCAAACACCGGTTGCGGGCCGCCCCCGCACCAGCATTCGGCTGTTGGAAGATGGTGACGGGAATGTTCCCTTTTTTCCCTTTCAGCTTGCCTTTCAGGCTTTGTAAGTAGGCCCACGTAGCATCCGTGCTGCTGTCGTCGCAAATCAAAATCTCCAGCGGTGGGTACGTTTGGGCGGCCACGCTGGCCAACGTGGCGGGCAGCGTTTGGGCACTGTTGTAAGCAGGAATAATCACACTAACAGTTGGCAAAGTGGTTTTCATAGGGTTAGGTGTACCCTTAATGGAAACCTTCGGCAATATCCTTTACAGCCTTCTTACCCCCGTTCAACTGTTGGGGGCAGGCGGTTTTGTGTGCTCGCTGTGCGGCACCCTGCAAACCGACGACGAAAAGGTAAAAGGCTGGATGGCCATGAGCGGGGCTTTTTTCACCCTGCATTACTGGCTTTTGGGGGCCATTACAGGCGCCATTGTGTGCGGGTTTGCCGCCACCCGCAGCCTTATTTCCATGTACAGCGGGGCGTTGTGGATTGGGTATGCGTTTATGGTCATCCACACCATCATCGCCCTCATCACCGCCCACACGCTGCCGGATTTTTTCGCCTTCATCGGCGGCATCGTCACCACGCTCGGCCTGTATTTTTACAAAGGTGTGGCCATGCGCCTGTGCTTTATGGTGGTTTTTGCCGCATGGCTGGCCCACAACGTGGCTTACGGCAGCGTGTTTGGCAGCGTGATGAGCCTGGTGTTTTTGGCCACCACGGGTTACACCCTGCTCCGCTTGAGATACAAAGGAAACCCCCATGCCGCTGGTTGAATTTTACAACAAAGATTACTGCCCCTACTGCGTGAAAGCCAAAGCCTTGCTCACTCAGCTTGACGTGGCGTTTACCGAGATCGATATCTCCCGCACGCCCGACAAACTGGCCGAGCTTCAAGCCCGCAAACCCGGCGTGCGCACGCTGCCCCAGATTTTTATCGGAGGCCAAAGTATTGGCGGGTGCGATGACTTGTACGCTTTGTTTGAAAGCGGCAACCTGAAACCCATGCTGGGGTTGTAACCTACTTCAACACCGCAATCGCCATGTAGCGGGTGTCCACGTAGGGCTTCAACCGCCATTTTTGGGTGGAAAGCGAAAAGCCCAACCCCTGCACATCGCTCATGGTTAAATCTTGCTTGGCCGCCAACGCTTCCAACTGCAACGGCGTGTAAAACTGTTTGTAAACACGTATGTTTTTACCCCGCCCGTACACATACTGGCTGAGCAGTTTATGAATGAACCACGCCTTGGGCGTGCGGGTAATTACCGAGAATATCAACACTCCGCCCGGGTTCAGCAACTGTTTCAACACCCACATCATTTTGCTTGCGTCCGGGGTTTCTTCCAGCACGTCCAGTGCCAAAATCACATCGTAGCGGCCCAAACTGTTCAGCATGTCTTCCGCACGGCTTTGAATGAACGTGACGGGCGCCCCGTATTCCTCCGCACTGGCTTGGGCCTCCGCCAAGGCTTCGGCACGGGGGTCTACCGCCGTAATCTCGGCGCCGCTCAGGGCCAAAAACTCGCCAATCGTGCTTTTGCCGCAGCCTACATCCAGCAGGGTTTTGCCCAACAACGGCGCGGGGTCATCGGCCCGCATGGCAAAATGGCGGGTGGTTGCCTGCAAAATGTACTGCTGGCGGGTGCGGTTATAATCGCGGTACACGCGGGCCCTCTCGGGCGGAGAACGCAAGGTTTGCAGCACGTTTTGGGCGGTGGTCCACAGCTTCATAAGGCGGGTAGAATGCTCCAAACATCGTACCAAGGCAAGCAACACCCCCTAACCCTCACAAAACACTTGCCAAGGTGTGTGTTTTGAGGCAAACACCACCCCAGCGCTACACACGTAGTGTGTTAACAGACCCCTAGAAAGGAAGTGATTCTCCATGGTGAAAGTTGATGTTCGCGACAATGACGTGGAACAGGCCCTCCGTCGTCTCAAAAAGATGATGAACCGCGAGGGTACGATCCGCGAGTTGCGCCAGCGCAAACACCGCGAGAAGCCGTACGAACTCCGCGCGCGCAAAAAGCGCGAAGGTGTTCGGCGCGTTCGCAAGAACGACTGGAAACGCAAACAAGACCTGTAGGTTTTGCTTGCTAATAAAGTTGCGGCCTGCGGGCCGCTTCTTTATACTGTACGCCGAAGGAAAGCCCCTGCCATGACCACGTCCACCCCAACCTCGGCCCCCGCCCCCCTCAAACTCACCGGTGCCATTTCGGGCTTCCCCGAGCTTTTACCCGCCCAGCAACGGGCCTTTCAAACGGCGGTGGAACGGGTGCGCGGCGTGTACGAAAGCTTTGGGTTTACACCGCTGGAAACAGCCGCCGTGGAGCGGATTGACACCCTGCTTTCCAAAGGGATTTCGGCGAAAGAGGTGTACGGCCTCCGCCGCTTGGCCGCCGAAGACGAAGATTCTGGCGCCAAAGATTTGGCTTTGCGGTTCGATCTCACCGTGCCGCTGGCCCGCTACGTGGTGCAGAATATGAACGACCTCGTGTTCCCCTTCCGCCGCTACCAAGTGCAGCCCGTGTGGCGGGGCGAGCGCGCCCAAAAAGGCCGCTACCGCCAGTTTTACCAGTTTGATATCGACACCATTGGCGACACAACATTACCTCTGGCAGCGGATGCCGAGATCCTCGCCGCTGCGGTGAAAGCCCTTACGGCCCTCAACATCGGCCCCTTCACTCTCCGCGTGAACAACCGCAAGCTGCTGCAAGGCTTGCTTACGTGGGCCGATATCCATGGCGACAACCAGCAAGCCGCCATCAAACTCATCGATGATGCGGAAAAAATAGGTTGGGATAAAACTTTGGCAGGTCTCCGCGCGTTCAGCTGTAATGAGGCTGAGGCCTTGGTGGAACTCCTCCGCGACCCCAACCCCTTAGATGCCATCAAGCGCAAAATCAACTTTGATAAAGTGGAAGGTTATGCCGAACTCACCACCGTCCTCGCCCTCGCCCGCACCATGGCGGGCTTGCCAGAGGGCGATACCACGATTCAACCCGACCTCACCATCGCCCGTGGGCTGGATTACTACACTGGCACGGTTGTGGAAACCAAGCTTCATGCCGCGCCGGAACTGGGCAGCATTTGCAGCGGTGGCCGGTACGACAACCTGACCGCCAGTTTGGGCAAAAAAACCATGCCAGGCGTAGGTATTTCTATCGGTATTTCAAGGTTGTGCGCGTGGATGCTCACCCAGCCCGCCTACCAACTTCCCGCCACCCCCGCCCGCGTGCTGGTGGCGTGTCAGGATGAGTCTCTGCTGGCCCACTACGCCCACGTGGCCGCCACGTTGCGGGCGGCAGGCATTGCCACCGAGCAAGCCCTGGGCGGCGCCCTTGGCACCCAGCTGAAAAACGCCGCCAAACGGGGCGTGGCCTTCGCGGTTATCATCGGCCAACCCGAATACGCCACGGGCGAAGCCTTGGTAAAAAACCTTGCTACCACAGACCAAACCAAAACCCCCTTGGCGGAGGTTGTGGGGGTGGTTGGTTAACCTCGAGTTTCAGGCTCTAACATCAATGTTGTTTTAACAATCTCTCTAACAAAGATTGCTCCACCTATACCCCCAAGAACTCTGGTACCCCAACGGAATGGATTACGCATTCCATCTTTTATATCACCTATCTTCGTGGTTTCAACCTCAGTATCTTGATCTACATTTTTATTTCTAAAAATCTTAGGTAAGTCATCATCCACACGAGGCCCAGCTACTACTAACGATGTATTTGAACTGATTTCATTTGATTCAGCCACTCGTACTAAAGCTTCTTGAACTTGTGTTTGGGGAATAGAAGGCGTATCAGCAACTTCTTTTTCTTTGGCTAATGAACTTTCAGGTGCCAAATTGCTATTTGTTTCCTTAAATTCTTCCCAGGCTTCTATAATATAATTTTTTGGTAAGTTATCCAAAGCAATCTTTAAAGAACCCTTTACAGATTTGGTAATAAAATGGCCTTTTAACTTAGTATTTCCTTCATTTGACGTTCCAACTGATTTCGCTACAGCCTTTTCTTCCCCGACCTTCTCCAAACTTTCATCAAACTTGCCAAGCAGGGCATCCAACTTGCTCAACACATCGTCGGTTTTACCCACAAGGGTTGTTAGGGTGTGTTCCATACGTTGCAAGGCCATTTCGGCATCCGCAATTTTAGCGCCAACATCTTGTTCTTTAGCCGCAAGCGTTTGCTTCAAGTCCTCCATGTTGGGGCCTTGTTCAGCCAATCCAACCTTGGCCGCCGCTGCCACCACCCATGGTGTTGCCACCGATACAGCCTTGCTCGCTAAGGGTTTAGCCACTGCACCAGCTTTTTGGGCCAATGGAAGTGCCACAGCCACGGCTTTACTTGCAACAGGCACAACTCGTTGTACCATCGGATTGGCTTGTACTCGCTGCATGGGCGCACTTGCCATAAACCTATTGGCCAAAGATTGAACTCCTGGATAACGCTGCGCCCATGTAGGTGCAGGTGTTTGAACGGGAATGACAGCAGACTGAACCACAGCTGGAGCCACAGGAACTACTTGTGCCAAAGCCGCGGCTGGAACATTCAAGGTTTGAGCCAATGCTAAACTTTTGGCCTGAAAAGCATCCCATTCGTGGCTAAATGCATCAACTTTGGGTTCCAAGCCTACAAGGGCATCGCTTGCAGTCACTACTTCTTGGGAAGCCACGTCTAAATCACGCAATAACTTTGCCAACTCTTTCGGGTTTCCGTTGCGTTCGGCGTCTTTGCAGGCCGTCACAAGCGCCTCATAGTCTTGTTTGGCCTTCACAAAAGCCTGATGTGCCGCTTGTTGTTCGGCCACCAACGCATCACGCTTGGCCTTTAAGGCATTACCTTCGGCCCGGATTTGGGCGATTACCTGCTGCTGTTGAGTCAAAGCCATAACCTAATCTCCTGTTACATACCCTTATATGGGTACGCACA
>JBAQUT010000008.1:0-9726 GCA_049297695.1 Alphaproteobacteria bacterium
TCCAAGTACCACTCGGCAAACATCAGCTGCAACTCTTCCAAACTGGCCCCAAACCACCAGCCCAGTTTGTAAATCCCGGGCGTCATCTGGTACACCATGTGGCGGAACCTCATCAGCTCCAGCGCCCGCTCGCGGTAATCCCACACGGCATCGTACAACCCGGGCACCAAGCCTTCCAACGCGTCAAACTCATCATACCCCGCCCATACCTTGTGGGTGGGCAGGCTCATCACGGCATCGTCCACGTGGCCCAAAAACGGCAAGGGCACCAAATCCGCCAGTTCTTCTGGGCTCATGTCGCCAATAATATAGCGGGTTAAAAACGGGTAGTTTTCCAACGCCTTGTCGGAAGGTTCCACCAAATACTGCTTGCCAGAAAGCCACGGCGCCTCCTTCTGCTCCGGTATGGCCCGCGCATAAGCTTCCACCGAAACTTTGGGGGTTATAATCGGGCAAATGCGGTTTTTCAATTCGTCGGGGCACAACCCGTGCTCGCGGTTGCGGGGGTGAAACTCGGGGAACCAAAACGAGTCCAGCTCATATTCAAACTCCGGCGGCAACGGGTGGTAACCAATATCCGCACTCATAAACTGGGCGGGCACGCGGGTCACGGCACTCATGGGGGCGCTGCCACGGGCACGCCTGCGTTCCAAAGCCTCAAAACTCACCACGTCAAACCCCTGCCGCGGCACCACGGGGTAAAACCGCTCCTTCATCCGCTCGGGAACCTTCGCCAACCAACGGTTGTCGTCCAAGGGGGTCTTTACCGCCTCGTACACCAACGCCGTGCTCTCATACCAATAGTGCAAAGGGTCCCAAATCGGCCCGTTCAGCTGCAAAAAGCGGCCGGTATTCAAATCCCAGCCCCACAGGTGGGGCACCTCAAAATGCTCGGGGTGCGTGGGTATCCACGTGGCTTCCCAGTTGGGCAACGTGCGGCTGTGGGGCATGTGTAAGTTGGGTATAAGTGGCAACGGGTCGGCCACATTGGGGCTTACATACCCGCTCCCGTCGCTCACCACCACCTTGGCCCGCACAATGGTTTTAGCCGTCACATAGCCCGGCTCCACCACCTCCACAATCGTGTTGGCAGGGGCTTTGTTCGGCACGCGCTTCACCACCTCGTGCAGGCCCGTTACAGCCCGGCCCGGCCAAAAATCCACCAAATTAAACTCACGGTCTACCACGTTAATACCATTGCACGCCTCCAACGTGGGGATCACGGTGCACCCTTGGGCAAACATAGATTCCAAATACGCCGCACTACCCCCTGCTCCACCTTGGGCTTCCAACCAATCTTCATACCGCTGGGCTTTATCCGCACGGCGCTCAAACGCCTCCACCATCTTCCGCCCCACAAACGCCGCATCGGTAAAGTTCACCCCGCTCTGCTTGGCATACAGCATTTGCACCTGCGGCAACCGCCATCCATCCACGTAAAACGTGTCCAAACGGTATTTGTAAGGGTACAGGTTGGCCAACGCATAAAACCCGTTCGATACCAAATCTTCCGGCGCCCCGCTCGGCCGCCCCACATAGCCACGCCCCATATCCAACGTGCGGAACTTGGTTAAAAACACCTGTTCCAGCAAATCAGCACCATCCACGCGCTCGTCCACCACATCACATTTACGCGGGAAGGCCACCAGCGGCACCCACGGGTTTTTCAAATTCCCATCAGCCCCGCGAGCGGTAGCATTATAAGCATCCCATTCTTCCAAACTCTTCCGCTCGGGGCCATAGCCCGTGTAAACAATCCGCCCCGCCAAATCCCGCACAAACACGGGCGATAACGGCACCTCAGGGTCCACTTCCAGCAAACTGGTCAGGTTGTCGTCCCGCATCACGTTGTGGCCGTCAATCGTGCCCCGTGGGTCGGATTGCCATTGTTCATGAACCCCACGAACCCCCTCCACCCTGCCCACAAACCCGGGGCCATCAAACACCGCACTGTCGCCACTCAACCCGTATGGATGCGCCCCCATCCCCACATCATACCGCATGGTGCGCACAGCAATCCGCCGCTTGGGAAGCTTCCCGTCATCATCCCAGTAAGGCTTGTAATTTAAAAAATCCATAGTTTTTCTTTTTGGTTGTTAAGGTATAGCATTAACGAAGCAATCCTCTCCGAATATTTTCAGCCACAATTTCAGCTTGCCCCTCATCCAACCCTGATTCTTGAAGCATGATTTTTACTTCATCAGCAAGATAAGGGTGAGACAAACCATTCCGACCTATTTGAGCCTGAATTCGACGAGGAGCCTGTTCAACTTTAATTTTCAAACCATCAAATACATTTTTAGGTATATTCAAACTCTGCACTTGGGTTTCAAAGCGCTGAAGGATATTGGAAACATTCGCTTTAAAACGCGTAATATCCACACCAGTATTCTTCAAACTTGAAATTTGGTCCGCCATTTCTGCACGTACATCTTCATATTTCGTGCGGTAGTTACTCGTCGCCATCTGAGAATATCCACTCTCTTGCTGGTACGTATGGTACCGCTCCACGGCAAATTTCTTTTTGGCCGCACTCGCTGCGGCACTGCTGGAAAACTTATGAGTAACTTCATAATCCCTTTTCATTTGGGCCTGCAACGCTTGGGCGTCTTTAATCCACTCGGCTCTCCCTTGCAGGGCAAAAAACTGGGCCTTACCATTGTACCATTTCTCAATCGCTCCAGGCTGGTAATCCGTATCAATCTCTTCACGGATAAACTGCTGAATCCCTTTCGTATCACCGTAACGGCGTGCCATAGCCCCCGCTTTTCCATCTTTCGTCACAATGTACATATGGCCGCCCAACAGCTCATCTAATTGGCCTTGCACTTGCTTATAGCCTTTAATTCCAACAAGTTCTTGTACGGTACGGGCATTCATCTGGATTTCTTGTTTCCCATCTCCCACGCGCACCATACCACCGTTCATCATGGCCGAAGCGCTTAATGTCGATTCCAACGATTCAATCGCCTGCGCCAAATCGGCATTCTTAAAGTTTTTCCAATCCAATCCTTTACCCAAGTCCGATTCCTTAATCTGAATAGCAACCTGAGCACTTTGGGCCTTTGCCACAGCTTGTGCCGCCGCCATGGTGGCTTGCTTCACGGCCGAGTTAAACGCCCCCGCCTCACCAAGCCCTGTATATTCGGCAGCACTACCATAAGGTTGTTGGGCTTTCTTCAAAGCTTCATAGCGGGATGCATCGCTCCGCGCCCCAAACCATTTCATCATCCCGCCATTGTTGGCCCACACGCGGGCACGTTCAGGGCCTTCACTCCATTCGTTAAACACTTCTTTCACAACATTGGCACCGGGGATGTTGCTGGTAGCGCCGCTGGCCAAAAACGCCCCCACAGCCCCCGACATAAACCGCATACCCCGGCCAGGGTTAATCTCGGCTTTGGGTATGTCAAAATTTTGTTTTAATTGAGCCATCTGGAGCTTATCGGCGGCATCTTGGGCCATCTTGTTACGGTCAGCCACCATTTTGCTGGTCAGCTCGTCAAAGTTATCCACTTTCAAGCCACCGCTCCGGATACCCCGTAGTTCGTTCAAAATATTCTGCAACAACTCTTCACGGTCGGGCCCACTGGGTATGGCCGAAGATGTCGAAGGTGTCGGCGCCCCACCCATACCACCACTGCCCGAAGGTGCAGGCATACCAGGCCCAGAAGGCCCACCGCTCCCGCCAATACCTCCACCACCGTAACCACCTCCAGAACCCCCACCTCCACCGCCGCCAGTATTACCAGTACCACGACCCAAACCTTGCTCCATCAAGCGGCGCTGGGAATCAATCTGCATTTGGGAAGGTTTATAAACCCCCTCACTAATAAAGTGATCCATAACAGCCTTATCAAGACTATCATTCTGAGCTTGGATGGCTTGCTTTTGTGCTTGTGTCGCATTAGCAGCCGCCATAGCAGCTTGATAAGGCGCTTGGGCATTCGCCACATTTCGTTCCGTCATTCTTTCAAGCAAAAACTTATTTGAATCTATCGTAGCACCACTCAATTCAGCTTCGGTCAACGCAGCCGCATCTGCTTTCAGGTCTCCCGTCAATTCAGCCCCACGGGCAACTCCATGAAAATCTCGAACTTTATCGGCAGAATCCTGTTCTATACGTGCTTTCGTTGCTGCCCAAGGGGCACCACGCTTATTCGCAAGATATTCTTGCGATGCTGCACCAAAACCAATTCCCTTCGACATAAGCTCATCAACTTCACCTTGTTGTTGAGAATCAAGATCTTCATTCTTACCAAGCTTGTGTGTTTGCCGCACTTCCTCTTCATATTTACCCCGCATTTCCGCCCTACGGTCTGCCAAGTATCTGGCAGGGTCTCCATCAGGTTTGATATATTCATTCACCAAACCATTCAGTTCACTTTGTTGTTCGCCTGTGAGGTCTTTTCCAACCAAGTTATTATCAGCCCGATATTTCTCCTCAACCGCATCTTTCAGCTTTTTATGCGCTTCTTCGGGTTTACCATCTTTTACTGCCGCCTGTATCGAGTTGAATGTTCCAGTCGGATCCGCCAAATCCATAAGTCTGTTTTTCTGACCGTCAAAAGCCGCTTTCATGGCATCCCCAGGGCTTTTTGCACCCCCAGGGCTTAAAGCCGACATCACACCGGCACCCGTAATAATAGCCGCCATACTTCCCAACGCCGTCGCAACTTTCATACCTGCATCGGCAATTTTCTCGGCCCCACTGTCCAACTCACGCAGTTTTTCAATGTTCCCAACTTCACCAATTTTGAAGAGCAGCAACATCGTCATACCCAGCAAAGCCGCATATAAGCCAGCAATGGCAAACAAGAAAATGCCTTTCTTCAACAACAAATCTGAGCCACTCAACGACAGAATATTGTAAATAATTGTACCCATCGTATCCACAATAAGGAACGTTACGGGCACCAATTTAACAATCAGAACCACCATGAACGACTGAACCAAAAGTCCAAACGCATGCTTAGGTATTAAAATCCCAAACAAGAAGAAGAGCGGTGTTAACATCAACACAATCAGCAACACCATTTCAATCATAGCTTGTAAAAAGTAAATAACGGCAATTGCCGATGCACCAGCAATGGCTGAGCCAAACCACGCCATAAGCGAACCTGCCACCTTGGCAATAGCCCCCAAAGGAGTCGCCAAAATACCTACATTGTTAGGGTCCATCGTAGATATGGTATTTCCACGCGCCGCAATCGCCTGATCGTTCGACGACGGAGTGTTTCGGATTGTAGAATTATAAACCCCATCAATCAGCATGGATGCAAAAATCTTGCGTTTTTCTTCGTTCAAATTCTCAGCGCTGGGATTTTTTCTTACCAATTCATCAATGCGCGCCGGTAAAATATTAACAAGCAATTTGGCTAAATCCGCTTGTGCCGCAGTCAGCCCGGTCGCACCACCTGTGATAAAATCAACTGTAATTTGTTTGCTGTCGGATGGTATGGAAATACTTCCATTCACCAATTGAGAAATTCTATTGGCAAAATTCCCCGTAAACCCAGGTGCATTGTAAATAGCATCATAGATACCTCGTATATCCGTTTCCGAGCATTTTTCTTGGGCTGCAACCGCCCCGTCTTTTGTATAAATGCTTTTGTTAGCGGGCATTTTAAGCAATGCTGGGGTAGCGTTCTTACCAATAAAATTCGTAAGCTTTACAGCATTGGCGGGAGCTCCAGGGTCTCCGACTAACTCTAAACCCTTATTAAAATTCCCCATAAACCTACCATTACAAGATAGTAAATCTGGGCATCCCGCCATGACTCGTTTACGTATTTTCTGCCCATTTGTTTCTCCAACAGAAGATGGATCTTCATCAAGATAAAACAATATATTACCCATATCAATATCAGCAATATATCTAGTACCATTCCTATACATCTTTTGACGAAGAGGATGATTAAGAATCTCATCTACTGCTTGAGCTAAAGGAATACCTTTCGCAGGCGCCGTACCAACCCCAGGAATATAAATCGCCTCGTTTTTAGCAAAAATCTTATTATAAAGATCTTGGATACCCGCAACATAACTGTTGGAATCATATCCTGAAGGCAAAGTTTTATAGAGTGGAATAGAAGGTAACATATCCTTACCCATAAATGATTGTCCAAACATGCTAACATCATTAAGGGGCTTTATAATTTGACTCAGAACACTATCGAACGAACCATACGAGCCTACACTGTCCATCTCGGTAGCAGGCGTGCTTGTTAAGTTTTTTGAAAGGTTAGGCACAATAGGAATATCACCACAGTCTTTTCTAAAGTTATTTACCCTGTTAAGCCAACCTCCTCCCATATTGATATTAACGTTTTGAGACAACTCAACTTCAGAAATAGCCTGATTTACAAGGCTCTTAAACTCATACGATTTAAAAAGATCGTAAAAAATAACCTGCGCCGTCGTACCAATATGCGCTGCCAATAGTTGGGGGGTAAATCCCTTAATAGACTCAGGTTTCTGACTTCCTATCCCTTGAGAAGGCGAAGGGACATCATAAAAGAGTAACTTACTCTGAAATGGGGCAAACAAGCAAATAACGACAAGCAACAACCATGTACCACTTGTTTTAATGTCATGGAACTCTTTGTTAAAAACAATAGCTAAAGCTCCAATTAACGTTGCAGCCAAAGCCAAATAATACAAAGCTGGAACTGTCGCACCCTGAAATCCTTTAAAGAAAAACCATTGCATTTGGAATCCAGTAGATATCGCCTGCCGCTGAGAGTCGCTAATGCTCAAAAATGGAAATGCCGCTGAATCTCTAGCAACTTGAGCAAAAACGTCAGGAACGACCAGCAGCAACAACACAACCAGCGCCAACAGGCGCATATCACCAAAACGGTGGGTTGTTCTCATACATATATAGTGGGGCGGCTTGGGGCTATCTTCAAGGGTGGGCAAGGTATACCTGCCTATCCCTGTGGCGGGTTTACCCGTGCAGCTGCCCGCACGGCAAGCGCTACCCCCCTCCAACTCCCTTGACACACCCCTCAACCAACGGCATATAGGCAAAAGCTGGAACGGTGGCCGAGTGGTTGAAAGCCGCAGGCAACGGGCCAAAGGCCCAACGTGGCGGGTTTGCGGAAGCAAACAACCGGCGCCAAGGGTGCTAAATGAACTAAAAGCCAAAAGGGGTAACTCCCTTACCGATGGAACGGTGGCCGAGTGGCTGAAGGCGGCGGTTTGCTAAACCGTTATACGCGGGAAACTGTGTATCGAGGGTTCGAATCCCTCCCGTTCCGCCATTTTTTTGTCCATAGCAATCCCACAAAATCCACTAGACAAGCCAAAGCCCTTGGGTTTACTATGTTTTTATGTCCAGCACCAACCACCGCCATCTCGTGTCATCCATAGCTTTTGGGGGCCTTTTTGGGGTACTGGAGCAACAAGCCCCCAACAAGAAGCCCCCACATGGCACTTTCTGATAAGACGGTTCAAGCCGCAAAACCCAAGGATAAGCCTTATAAACTAGGGGATGATGGGGGCCTATTTTTGCTGGTATCACCCGCAGGTGGCAAACTGTGGAAGTTAAAGTATCGTTATCATGGCAAGGAAAAGAAGTTGTCGCTGGGGGCCTATCCCGCCATTTCTCTCTCTGATGCCCGCGAACGTACCCGTGATGCCCGTAAACTGCTAGCTAATGACACCGACCCCTCTGCTTATAAGCAACAAGTAAAGTCGGAAAGGCTTGTTCAGGATAAAAACACCTTTGAAGCCATAGCCCGCGCATGGCACGCCCAAAACCTATCAGGTTGGAAGAGCAACACGGCCAGTTACTCCCTGCGGCGGTTGGAAGCGGATATTTTCCCGCAGTTTGGCAATGTGCCCATCAAACAGGTGACGGCCCAGCACGTGATTGCAGCCATTCGGTTGATTGAGGCCCGCAACGCCCATGAAGTGGCCCGCCGTATGAAGCAGATGTGCGGGCAGGTGTTCCGTTACGCCATTGTGGAAGGGTTGACCGAAACCAACCCCGTGGTGACGTTTGAAAGCAAGGATGCCCTGAAACCCTACGCCAAAGGCCATTATGCGGCGTTTGATGCGCGTGAACTGCCAGCCTTCATGCAAAAGCTGGAGCGCAATGATGCCCGTCTGTATGCCCACACCCGCCTTGCCATGAAGTTGCTGGCCCTGACGTTTGTGCGGACAAGTGAGCTTATCCAAGCCACGTGGGATGAGTTTCACTTGGATGAGAAACAATGGGTGATACCCAAAGAACGGATGAAAATGGGGCGGGAACATCTTGTGCCTTTGTGCAAACAGGCTTTGGAGATACTGGAAGATCTGAAAAAGTACCGTGCCCCGCGTCCTGCCCATGCCACGTGGCCTGATTATGTGTTCCCAAGCCAAATCAACCCGCGCAAGTGTATGAGCAACAACACCATCCTGAAAGCGCTGGAACGGATGGGCTACAAGGGCGATATGACGGGCCACGGGTTCCGCAGCCTTGCCATGAGTACCATTAAGGAAAAGCTGGGTTACAGGCATGAGGTGGTGGATAGGCAACTGGCACACGCCCACGGCAACAAAGTGGATGCCGCCTATGACAGAGCTAAGTTTTTGGATGAACGCAAGGTGATGATGCAGGCATGGGGGGATTATTTGGATAAACAGGCCACGGGTGGGAAAGCATTGTATTTTCGTCACTGAGCATTTTGAAAAAAACTGTATGGATGCTTGTAAAACCAAAAGGATTTTAAGGCTTCCTGTTGCACTTAAATTTTTTTATGGTTAAGTTTCTAACGCAAAGTTGCTTTGTAAAGCGACCGCAAAGGGGCCCCTCGTAGGGCAAAAAAAATAGGAACAAAACGTTGAAAGCTCTGTCTAGGGCTTTTGTACGGGTGTCTTATGTCGGCCTTGCGTTCGCTCATAATCACCTCGTCTTCAACGTTTGTGTTCTTTTGGACATCAACAGTTGAAGGAATCAAATCCGATGAACGTTCAAGTATTGCCTCCCAAAGGGTATGTGAGGCTTCCTGTCGTGCAGGCCATTACAGGCGTAGGTAAATCAACCATCTGGAACTGGGTTAAAGAGGGAAGGTTTCCTAAACCCATTAAGCTCTCAGCAAGAGTGACATGTTGGAGTGCCGAGGCACTTCATAAATGGATTGAGGACAAGGCCGAGGGTAACCATGGGGAGAGCCGCCATGACTAAAGGTCTTCAACTATTCAATTGGATTGCTGAGCATTTTCCCAATGCAAAACGGAATAAAAACCAACTGATTATAGGTTCCATCAAGGGGGAAAAGGGGCGTTCCATGATTATTACGCGTAAGCCGGATGGGGCCATTTTATGGTACGATCACGCTACGGGTGAAGGTGGCAATGCACTCTCCTTGGTACAAAGTTTGTCCAACTGCTCCCGCAAGGAAGCGATTCTGCATGTTCGCAGTCAAGGGGGTTTTGACATACCAACAGCCCCAGCTCCAGAAAAGAAACCATCATTAAAAAATCAACGTCGGATTGAAAAGACTTGGTCTGAAACAGTAGCAGCATGTGACCCTCAAGCGGAGCCTCTCAGATTATATCTGAAAAATCGAGGGCTTGGTGATATTGTGTCATCCATTCCCCCAAGCCTCAGATTTCACCCTAAACTATATTTTTGGAATGATAATTTAAAAAAGGTTCAGTATTTTCCCGCAATGGTGGCTCAGATTGTTGATTGGCGGGGTAATATGGAATCGCTTCATCGCACCTATATCACCC
>JBAQUT010000009.1:0-15623 GCA_049297695.1 Alphaproteobacteria bacterium
GGTGCGCGAAATCACCGGTTTGGGCCTGAAAGAAGCCAAAGACCTCTCCGAAGCTGGCGGTATGCTGAAAGAAGGCGTGGCCATGAAGGACGCCGAAGAGATGAAGAAAAAATTGGAAGCCATTGGCGCCAAGGTGGAGCTTAAATAACCTGAGCCCTTGCGAAGGTTAATTTAAGCCCATCCCAGACGGCTGGTTTTTGTTGATGAGCTTTACGAATCACCAAAACCCCGATCTGGGATCTCCCTCCTCAGCCGAGGTGGGGAGATAAGCTTCTTCTGCAAAAACCCCGCCTTGCGGGGTTTTTTGTTATATTTTTGAATCTTCTACCATATATTGTGCCCAAGCTGTGTACTGCATACTTGCGCCATGCAGGGTTTTGAGGTTAAAGTGCCCTCCAACAAGTTAAGCGCCGACATGTTGCCAGCCCTAACTTGGTGAACAACCCAAGGAGACTCTCCATGAAAACCATCATCCTGGCCGCTGTTGCCGCCCTGACTTTGGCCGCCTGCGAACCCGTGCATAACATTGCCCGCCAAAACACCTGCGCCTTTGCCGGTATTGAAGGCGTGGACACCCGCGAATGCGCTACCCGTGGCAGCGGTATCTACAACCTGACCAAGGCCAGCCCCGTTGTTGTGTGGCACAACCCCCGCGAAACCATCCACATGGATAAAGCCGCGCCCGTAAAACACAAGCACGTGAAGAAAAAACACAAAAAACACCGCCGCATGGCCAAAGTGTGCAAGTAACTCTTGCTGCATCAAGCAAAGGCCCCTGCAGGGGCCTTTGTGTTGGATAGATAAGAAACGTGAGAGTTAAATCTGGTTAAAGGTTATGGTTGATATTCGGGGCATCCAGCACTTCGACTTCGGTGCTGGGGGTTTCGATAGGGTTCAGCGTTTCGGCACGTTCATAATAGCCTGCGCAGGCAGCAAGGCTTAATCCATATATGGCTATCCACAACGTCCGGCACATAAACTCTCTGTAAGGCAATCTTGCTGCAAAGGGAAGCCTGTTTCATCTATTTTTGGAGGGCATGATGGTACTTTTACCCACAAGAACATAACATAAGGAGGCATATTTTCATCCAATCCCACGAAAGGATTCTCGGCATCATGTTCATTGGGGACAACCCACACATGCATCCCAAACCATGTAAACGAAACTGCTTGCCCGTTGTTATCCAACATCATGCTGCGGGCAAATTGCTTGAGCATCATGCCCCGAAACGATACCGTGCTCAGCAAGGTTTCCTTGCTCCAATCCACTCGCTGTACCATGAAAAACCTCAATTATCCGAATAGCTTTTGATGACCCGCGCGCGGCTGGGGTGGCGGAGTTTTTTCAGAGCCTTGGCTTCAATCTGACGAATCCGCTCGCGGGTTACGTTAAACTGTTGCCCCACTTCTTCCAGCGTGTGGTCGGTGCTCATCCCGATACCGAACCGCATGCGGAGCACGCGTTCTTCACGGGGGGTGAGCGATGCCAACACTTGGGTCACGCTGTCGCGCATGCTGCTGTTCACGGCGGCATCCAAGGGCATCACGGCGTTGGTATCTTCAATAAAGTCGCCCAGGTTGCTATCTTCTTCGTCGCCCACGGGGGTTTCCAAGCTGATGGGTTCTTTGGCGATTTTTTGCACCTTGCGCACTTTATCCACCGGCATTTGCAGCTTTTTAGCCAATTCTTCCGGCGTGGGTTCGCGGCCCAAATCGTTCATCATCTGGCGCTGGGTGCGGTTCAGTTTGTTGATGGTTTCGATCATGTGTACGGGGATGCGGATGGTGCGGGCTTGGTCGGCAATGCTGCGGGTAATGGCCTGACGGATCCACCACGTGGCATAGGTGCTGAACTTGTAGCCGCGGCGGTACTCAAACTTATCCACGGCTTTCATCAGGCCGATGTTGCCTTCTTGAATCAAATCTAGGAACTGCAACCCACGGTTCACGTATTTTTTGGCGATGCTGATAACCAAGCGCAGGTTGGCTTCCACCATTTCTTTTTTGGCAACCGCAGCTTCGCGTTCGCCTTTGCGCACTTGGCCGTTCAGTTTTTTAAACTCCTCTACCGTCAGACCAAAGGGATTGGTCAACTCGGTCAGCTGTTCGCGGGCCGTTTCAAATTTTTTCTCAACCTTTTTGATGTTTTTGGCAAAACCTTTGTCTTTTTTAGCCAAGTTGGCCAAAAACTTCTCGTCGTTTTCATGGCCCAAATACATTTCCAAAAACGTCATGCGGTTGGCACCGGCATCCACCGCCATACGCAGCAGGTCGCCTTCGTGCTTGGTCAGCTGTTTGCTCACGTCGTAAAGGCCGTGCATCAGCTCTTCCACGCGACTGGGAGTTAAGGGAACCTCGCGGATCAGCGGCTTCATTTTATCAATAATGCTGCTGTGCTTCTTCAACAGTTTGGCGTCGGTAGGGGCTTCCAAGCGCTGAGAATCCAGTTTGGCCAGCTCTTTAAAATGCTTGCGCAGCGCCGTAAACGTTTCCGTCAGGCGGGGCATCAGCTCGGCTTCCATGGCGGCCAGGCTTACCACTTCGGCTTCTTCGTCTACCTCTTCAGCAACTTCGCCTTCCACGGCTTCGCCCTCCGCCTTGGCGGGTTTGTCATCGCTCTTTTCATCAGCGGCGGCTATGGCGTTGGGTTTTTCCTCAATTTCCTCACCTTCTTTGGCGTTCAGGGCCGCTTCGCTTTGGGCCAGCTCGTCGGGGCTGGGGCCTAGGGCGGCGGCCAAATCTACTACATCACGGAGGAAGCGTTCTTTGTTTTCCACCTGCGTAAACCAGCTCAACACTTTGCCGTAGCTCCAGCTGGTGGAGAACAAGCCATCCGAGAGCTTCAGCTTGCCCGCTTCAATACGCTTGGCCAGTTCCACTTCGCCTTCGCGGGTCAGCAATTCCACGCTGCCCATTTCGCGCAGGTACATCCGCACGGGGTCGTCGGTGCGGCCGTAATCGCCCGCCACGGCGTTGGCGGGTTGGGGCCCAATCACGGCGGCTTCTTTGCGGCTTACGTTGCCAAAAAATGCGGGATGAGAAGTAAGGATGTCGGCATCGCCTTCTTCAGCCCCCTCTTTGGCGGGTTTGCTGGTGCCCACCATGGCGGTTAGGTCGGCATCGTCTTCGTCGTCGTCGTTGCTCACCACGGGTTCGGCGGCAACGGCCACGGGCTCGTCGTCCAACATCTGTTCGGCCAGCATGCCTTCTTCGTCCAGTACCTCGTCGTTTTTAACGGTTTTTGAAGCTGTTTTTGGTGACGCCATGGTACCCATTCTCCCCTGTTTTACCCTTGTATTATACCATCCAGACCCCTTACATGGGCCTCTCACGTTCCAATGTCAAGGTGTCGGCCTCAACTTGGGCGCCATCTGCATTCAAATCTTTGAACTTGTTCCATTGTTCCGGGTCATTCCAATCCATGTCTTTCAAGGTGGCTTTGCGGAGCTCCAGATTGTGTTGGTGGTGGTACCACCCCGTAAACACGCGCTCAAACTCGGCTTGGGGGTTGGTGGCGTCTTCTTCCAGCCCCGCAACCCCGGTGCTGCGCACCAGCTCGGCCACTGTGCTGGCGTGGGGGCCGCTGGCCAAATCGTCTTTCATCTCCTCGCCGCCCAAACGGTGAATGGCGTGGGCGCGCATCAGGTGCTGGGCCAGCTCGCTCATGGGGCCTTTGGGGAAGTCCAGCTTGGTGAAACTTTCCACCACGTGGGGGAACATCTCAGGCCAACGGCACACCAAGGCCAGCATGTAGCGGGCGCCCGCATCGCCTTGCACGGCGGGGCGGTAATCGGCGGGGGCTTTGTCATCGCGCGCTTTCACGCGACTGGCGGCGGGGCTGTCGGGTTTCAAGCTGGCGGTGCGGGTGGCTTGGTAGGCTTTTTCTTTAAAAATCTGCTGGTATGCTTTGCGCACAATGGAGTTTTTAATGCGGGAGAGCAGCCCTCCCACCTCGCCTTGCAGGGCGGCGCGGCCATCCGCCGTGGTCAGGTCGGCGTCTTGCAGAACATGCTGCCACAACACTTGCTCCAGCGGCACGGGCTGGGCTAACAGCTGGCGGAAGGTAGCCAGGCCATCTTTCTGGATGAGGCTGTCCGGGTCTTCTCCGCTAGGCAACGTTACAAATTGGAGAGTTTTGCCGGGTTCCAAAATAGGAAGTACTTTCTCGGCAGCGCGGATGGCGGCCGCTTTGCCCGCCGCATCGCCATCCAAGCACACAATCGGGGCGCTATCATGCCGCCACAACAGGGAAATATGGTCTTCCGTAATGCTGGTGCCCAACGGCGCCACAGCGGTTTTAAAGCCCGCTTGGTACAGGGCAATCACGTCCATGTAGCCTTCCACCACCGTCAGTTGGCCGCCTTGCTTCAGGGCAGGTTTGGCGCGGTGCAGGTTGTACAGCAAAAAGCCTTTGTTGAAGTACGGGGTTTCGGGGCTGTTCAAGTATTTAGGTTCGCCTTGGTCCAAAATCCGCCCGCCAAAGCCCACCACGCGGGCGCTGGCATCGTGGATGGGGAACATCACCCGTCCCCGAAAACGGTCGTAATCGCCCTTCCCCTTGGTGCTGGCGATGGTCAGACCCGCCTCTTTCAACACCTCGCCGCTAAATCCTTCGGTGGTCAGGGCGTTGTGCAGGGTGGTCCAGTCCTCTGGCGCATAACCCAACCCAAACTCTTCAATGGTGGCCACACTCAAGGCCCGCTTGGCCAAATACGCCGAACCAGGGCTATGGGGTAAACATTTTTGAAAGTGCGCCACCGCCCGCTCCAACGCCTTCAACCCATCGTTGCGACGGGCTTCGGCCTTGGGGTCGTAGTTTTCAGGCTTAGGCAGGGCCACACCCGCCTGCTTGGCCAACCGCTCCACCACCTCGGGGAAGGTTCCGCCTTGGGTTTCTTGCACAAACCCAAAAATATCGCCCCCCGCCCCGCAGCCAAAGCAGTAGTAATTGCCTTCCTCACGCACATGGAAACTGGGCGATTTTTCGTTATGGAACGGGCAGTTGCCCCACCAGTACTTGCCTTTTTTCTTGAGGGTTGGCACGGTTTTCCGCACCTCATCCACCAAGTTGATGCGGGCTTTGATCTGGTCAAGCAGGGCGGGGCTAAAACGCACGGTTTTTTATACCAAAGAACCGGGCCTGTGGCTAGGGGTTAACGGCTACCAGTTCGGTCTTCATCTTCGGCCGGTACGCTGGGTTGGGCTTCGGCGGCGTCGCGGGCTTGGCGCTCGGCAGCTAACCGTTCAATCTCGGCCAACACCCTATCAGCTTCACAGAGGTAACCATCGCGGGTATGGCGTCGTTTGGAACGGGATTCGCACATGGTGTTTACTTTCCTTTCGGTGCATATAGTATACTTTAAACCATCTCGCAAGGGGTTGCATGGGGGGTATAATCGTGTATGATGCTGCAACAAGTCCCGCAGGGGCTGTTTTTATTCTGTTTTTTTGAGGAGGAAAGTACTATGGAACGCGTACCGATGACCATTTACGGCCATGCCAAACTGAGCGCCGAGTTGAAGGATTTGCAGCTGAACCAGCGCCCCGCCATTATTGCGGCGATTGACGAAGCCCGCGGCCATGGCGACTTGAAAGAAAACGCCGAATACCATGCCGCCAAAAACCAACAAGGGTTTATTGAAGGCCGCATTGCCGAGCTGGACAGCAAACTGAGCCGTGCCGATATTATTGACCCCACCAAACACAAAGGCGCCAAAGCCGTGTTGGGCGCCACCATGACCGTGGTGGACGACAACGACAAAGAGCATGTTTACGCCTTGGTGGGGCCGGATGAAGCCGATATGAGCAAAAACCTGCTCTCCACCAGCAGCCCCCTGGGCCGTGCCATGCTGGGCAAAGGCGTGGGCGACGAGGTGGTGTTTGTGGCCCCCAGCGGCAAAAAAACCTACGAAGTGTTGAAGGTGGAATTTAAGGTGATTGCGGTGTAGAGAAGACGTTGATGGTTGTTAGTTGTTGGTTATAAACATGTTTGAGTATCGTGGTATTGGTAGGTATTCTTCATCCCAAGCTTAGTGTCTCAACCATACTCCCTTTATCGGGTCATAAATCCGGCTAGGATTTCCGCCCAAGGCTTCGGCCAACGCAAGGGCTGGGATGCTAACAGGAAGCTGGTTGGCTAAGGTGGCCGGAGGCTCTCCCGCCAAGTTGCACGAGGTGCTGACCAAGGGGCCGCCCCAGGCTTCCAGATACTCCCTCATGTACGGGCTATGGGGTTTGCGGATGGCCAACGTGGTGTGTTCTCCCGTGAGCAGTTTGGGGAGCTTGGGTAACGCGGGAAGGATAAGGGTTGTGGGTTGCGGGTTGGTGCTTGCTCCCCAATGGGTTTGAAGGGCCGATTGGCAGCTTTCAGGTAAGGGCGTTGGGCACAAGCTGGCGAGGTGAGAAATATCGTGAATCAACACAATCAGGCCTTTGTTGGGGCTGCGCTGTTTGAGGGCCATCAGTTTGGCAAGGGCGCCCTCATGGAACGGGTTGCAGCAGTAGCCGTACATGCCCTCGGCAGGGGCTATCACCACCTCGCCTGCTTTCAAGGCGGCAAGCCACGAGTCAATCTTGTTAAAATACCCCATCGACACACCGTTTATTTAATGTTACATAAATAGGGCCGCAAGGCATACATCTCGCACTATCATCAATAAAAAGGAGAGATGCTATGAACCTTCGTGGCATGCTTAACCTGTGGTGCGGCAAACTGCGAGTCATTCTCGTGGTAAGCCTCCGCTGGTAAAAGCAAGGGGGCCTCGACGCCCCCTTTTCACTATCATCAACATTAGGTTTATAGGCCATCCTACCCCGTTCTGTCAATCCCGTTTATCCTTAAAAAATGCTTTCAGCACCTCGGCACACTCCACTTCCAGCAAGCCGCCCACCACATGGGGTTTGTGGTGGCTGTGCTTCAGAACTTGGGCGCCGTGTTCGGTGCCGCCACTTTTGGGGTCGTACGCTCCAAAATAAATGGCTTTCACCCGCAACGCCGCCAACGCGGCGGCGCACATGGCGCAGGGCTCCAGCGTGACGGCCACGGTGCAGTCGGTGAGATACATGTCGTCCCCCACCTTCAGCGCCTCTAAAGCCGCCACAAACTCGGCATGGGCCGTGGGGGTGCGGGTTGCTTCCACGCGGTTGTGGGCGCGGGCCAGCACGGTGCCATCGGCCTTATACACCACGGCGCCCACGGGCACTTCGCCTTCCACGGCAGCGGCACGGGCTTCGCTTAGCGCCAGCTGCATCATGCGGGTGGGAAGGTCGGGCTTCATGGAAAATGTTATAGGCAAACCCTTGCACGCTGGCAAGGATGGGGTTTAGAGTAGCCGTATGAGCATAGTACCTAACCAAGCCGCCTACACTGCCCTCAAAGCCCAATCTGGCACGGCTTACGACAGACTTGTACATGCTTTCACAGAGGTCTATGGCCCAGAGCACGCCCGATGTATCGTTGATTCCGCCCTGGCCTGCAAAGAGGCCCTTATAAAAGGGGATTCGTGGCAAAACCGCGAAAGCACCCAGACGTTTTTAAAATAATTTTGACGTACTTTGAAAGTGAATGACATGAGGCCTTTGATTGGTATCACTTTGGACTGGAAAGAAAGCGGCAGTTTTAGCAAGCGGCCCCACTATTGCTTGCGTCAGGCGTATTTTGATGCCGTGTACGCCAGCGGCGGGTTGCCCATTGCCCTGCCCTTGCACACCGAAGGCCACGACGATTACCTGAACATGCTGCACGGCGTGGTGGTGCCCGGGGGAGATTACCCCAGCCCCGGCTGGTGGTACGGCAAAACCGACGACGTGGAGGCCCACCCCCGCGCCACGGCGGATGTGGCGATTATCCGCCGCGTACTAGCCCGTAAAATGCCCTTGTTGGGCATTTGCGCGGGGATGCAAACGCTGGCCGTAGCCACCGGCGGCAAGCTGCATTGGGACATTAAAACCGCTTTGGGTGTGCAAGGCCACCGCACAGTTGCGGCCGAGCACGAAGCCCACCCTGTGGAGCTGCGTTTGGGCACCAAACTCCGCGCCCTGACAGGCGACAAACTCACCGTAAACGTGAACAGCCACCACAATGAAGGCGTGGCCAGCGTGGGGCCGGGGGTTGTTGTGAGCGCCACCGCGCCCGATGGCGTGATTGAGGCGATTGAAGTGCCCGACCACCCCTTTGCCGTGGGCGTTCAATGGCACCCCGAGTTTATGCTGGAAAATGGAGTGGATAGAGCGTTGTTTGAGGGGTTGATGGCGGCGGCCCAGAAAGGTTGATGGTTGTAGGTTGCTAGTTGTAACGTACCGTGTGTTCTTGCCTTTTTTATCTGTTTTGCATCGATAAGTACGAACGAATGAGGCCGTTACAACCTACAACCAACAACTTACAACCACTTCCTACGTGACAAACCCTCCAAACCGCCCTATACCCACACCATGAGCCAAGAACGCATTGCCAAATATCTTTCCGCCGCTGGGGTGTGCAGCCGCCGCGAAGCCGAGCGCTGGATTGAGGAAGGCCGCGTGTTTGTAAACAACGAACAGCTTACCACCCCCGCGTTTTTGGTGGGCGACGACGATTTGATTGTGGTGGACGGCCAGCTGGTGGAAAAGCCCAAGCGCACCCGCCTGTTTGTGTACCACAAGCCCACGGGCGTGATTGTGACCCGCAGCGACCCGAACGGCCGCAAAACATTGGATAAAGCTTTGCCACCCCAACTCCCCCGCGTGATACCTGTGGGGCGCTTGGACATTAACAGCGAAGGCCTGCTGCTGCTGACCACCAACGGTGAGCTGGCCCAATGGATGATGCGCCCCCAAGGTGCCAAGTGGGAGCGCCACTACAAGGTGCGCGTGTATGGCGAACTGGCGGAATGGCAACTTAAAAAAATCCGCACGGGGATGGACGTGGAAGGCATCCGTTACGCTGGTGCCGAGATTGTGAAAACCGGCGGCAGCGGTCGCAACGTGTGGTACAACGTGATGCTGACCGAGGGCAAAAACCGCGAGATCCGCAAGCTGTTTGGAGCCTTCAACATTATGGTAAGCCGCCTGCTGCGCGTGCAATACGGGCCCTACACACTGGGCACCCTGCCTACGGGCGCCGTAAGCGAAGTGAAGGCGTTTGAGGTGAAGAAGCTGCTGGAGGAGATGGAAGCCGATATGGCGCGGAAGCCGAAGAAAGGTAAAGATGGCCATAAAGATACAAGCGAAACCTCCCAACCATTACGCAAACCACGAACGGTCACTCGTAAAGCAGAGTAACCAGCATGATACTTACCATGCATCTTCATGCAGCCCAATTTGACCTTGTGAAATCGGGTGTTAAAACTGTTGAAACGCGTGTGAATGATGCCAAACGACGTTCCATATGTGTTGGTGATACCTTAGTTTATATTCACCGAGATACCAACGAGACCATTCATGCAACTGTTACATCTATCGATTGTTTCAATGACTTTGAACCAGCTGTAACAACTTTTTCTACTCGTCTTGGGCGTTCCATTGAACCTGTTCTTCAAGACTTAAAAACCTTTTATACTACTCATGAGGTTAAGCAACACGGCGTCGTCGTGTTTGGCTTTAAAGTAACTCAATGAGCACTTTCACCACCCGCATCAGCACAGGAAGCTTAAAAGGCAAACCCCTCACCCTGCCCCACGATGCCACCGTGCGGCCCACGCGGGAGCGGGTGCGGATGGCCGTGTTCAACATGCTGGGCAGCCGTTTGGAGTGGCACGGCCGCACGGTGGTGGATGTAGCCTGTGGCAGTGGGGCGTGGGGGCTGGAGGCCCTTTCCCGGGGTGCCGCCGAGGTGTGGTTGATCGATACCGACACCCGCGCCGTACAAGCTAACTTAAAAGCCCTTCGCCTTGCCCACGATGCCCGCGTGCACGTGGTGCAGGCCGATGCCCGCACGTGGCAGCCCCCCGCCCCTGTGGATGTGGTGCTGGCCGACCCGCCCTACGGCAGCCCCCTCACCTCCGCCTTGCTGGCCAAAGCCGCGTTATGGGGCGCCGAAGGCAGCTGGTGGGCGCTGGAAACGGGCGCTGATGAGCCATGCGCATGGCCCCAACCTTTCACCAACCTTGCGGAAAAGATGTATGGCGTCAGCAAAATCAACGTCGGGCAATTTTTTATTCCCTCCAAGGGTTGATTTATCCCTCTCCCATGCCTATGTGACCTAAGGGTGCGGAGGAAGATTCTTTCTCCGTGAACGTCAACACATCATCATCAGAAACGGAGGCAGCCATGGCTGATAACTTATTTGCGCGCGGAACAACGGGGCTGAAACACCCGTTCTGTGAAGATTTGCAACGCATCGCCAATGCAAAATTTTCCATGGTAAAACTAATTATACCGGCTGAGAAAGTCCACGATATATATTTACCCGATGCCGCAACCCTAGGAGATGAGATTCATACCAATGTGGATTCGCTCTTAAACGCGGTTACGGAACTTATGCCTACCTACTACGGCAACTTAACGGGAAGCTATATTCTTATCGGAAACACAGCCTATTACCCTAAGAACTATACTACCGACGCTCAAACAGCTTCTCCAGCTCCGCAAGGGTTACTGTCACGGCTGTGGGGCGGCCGTGATTGCAGGTAAGGCAGTTGGGGCTAGCCTCCATCTGGCGGAGAAGAGCGTTCTGCTCGGCTAGGCTTAACCGCCGGTGGGCGCGGATGCTGTGGTGGCACGCCAGCGTGGCCAGCACATGCTCCAGCTTGCTGTGCAACGTGGTGCGGGGGGCCAGCTCGGCCACATCGTCCACCACATCCCGCAGCAACGTTGTGGGGTTGGTATCGCCCAACAGTTGGGGCACGGCCACCACGGCGATGCTGCTGGGGCTGTGTTGCTCCAGCCCAAACCCAAACTTCTCCAGCTCGGCCGCGTGGGCCATCATCAGGTTGGTTTCAGCGGGGGTTAGCGGCACAACCACGGGCAACAGCAACGGCTGGCTGGCAATGCGGCCTGCGGTAAACTGGGCTTTCAACCCTTCGTACACCAAGCGCTCGTGGGCGGCATGTTGGTCTACCAGCGTTAAGTTACCATCGGCCGTTTCCGCCACAATGTAGGTGTTCGCGATTTGGCCGAGGGCGGCGCCCAGCGAGGCGTTGTGGGTTGTTGGTTGTTGGTTGTAACCTTGATGTTCTTCCGTACCCATCGCGGGTGGAGTTCCCCCTTTCCACAGTTTTTCGGGAGGGGTTTGCAGGTTGAGGGATTGCACCGTGGTAGCGGCATAAACAGGCGGCTGCGAAGGCATGGCCACAGGCACAAACGACGATGCCACGGGGCGCGGCACCACCGGCGTGTGCTGGTGCAGCGCTTGCCGTACCGCCCCATACACCAGCCCGAACAGGTTGCCGCCGTCGCGGAACCGCACCTCGGTTTTGGCGGGGTGCACGTTCACATCCACTTCGCTAGGCGGCAGCGTGATAAACAGCACCGCCATAGGGTGCCTGCCCGCAGGAATCCTATCTGCATAAGCATTTTTCAGCGCCGTTTGAAGCTGCCTGTCTTTCACCGCCCGCCCGTTTACAAACATAAATTGCTGCCGCGTGGTGCCTGCGTGCAGAGTTGGCGGGCTTAAAAACCCGTGCAGCGTGGCTCCGTTCTCGCCCCCGCGTTCGGCATTCAGCACCAAAGCTTGGCGTGCAAAATCGTCGCCCATCAGGCTGGCCAAACGGGGGGTTGCGGCGTGCAAAAAATCACCTTGCGCGGCGGGGATGTGCCAGCTTTCCACCCCGTCTTCCACCAAGGTAAGCGCCACCTGGGGCTGGGCCAGGGCAAACTTGTGCAACACGTCGTGCAGGGCCATGGCTTCGGCACGGGGGCTTTTTAAAAACTTGCGGCGGGCGGGGGTGGCATAAAATACATCGGCCACCTCTAACCGCGTGCCATGGGGCAAGGCGGCTGGGTGCACTTGCCCATCGGGCCGCACTTCCCAAGCCTCCGCCGCCCCACGGGCCCGGCTTGCCAACGTCAGCCGCGCCACGGCGGCAATGCTGGGCAAGGCCTCACCCCGAAACCCAAACGTGTGGATGTTGAACAAATCCTCCGTGCTGGCAATCTTGCTGGTGGCATGGCGGGTGAGGGCTAGCAGAAGTTCGTCTTTCGGTATCCCGCACCCGTCATCCTGCACCACAAGTTTGGTAAGCCCTGCGTCCACGGCTTCAATGCGTATGTTGCTGGCGCCGGCATCCAAACTGTTTTCCACTAGCTCTTTCACCACGCTGGCCGGGCGCTCAATCACCTCACCGGCGGCGATTTGGTTGGCCAATGTATCGGTAAGAAGGCGGATGGGCATGCACGTCTTATAGCACGTGTGCCTTTTATCGGGAAGTTAGCGTTTCCGTTCCGGCAACTCTGCCGCTGGCGGGGCAAAGTGGAACCCCTGCCCCATATCCACGCCCAGTTTGGCCAAAATTTCCACCGTGGCTTCGTGCTCCACCATCTCGGCCACGGTGGCCATGTTTTTCTGTTTGGCAAGGTCGGCCAGGGCTTTTACAAACACTTGGTCTTCGGGGCTGTTGTGCAGGTTGCGGATGAAACTGCCGTCAATCTTGATGTAATCCAAATCCAGCTGGCGGATGTAATTCAGGCTGGAGTAGCCAACCCCGCAGTCATCCAGCGCCAAGCCTGCACCCAAAGCTTTCAGTTGGGCCATCAGGGCTTTCACCTTGGGCAAGTCCCGTAACAGCGCGGTTTCGGTCAGCTCAAACACCAGGGCACCTTGGGGGAGGTTTGCGTCGTTCAACAAGGCTGTCACATGGGGTATCAACCCATCGTCCTCGAAGGTTTTGGCGGAAAGGTTGACGCTGATGTGGATGGGGCGCCCCATATCGCGGTAGTGTTTCAAAGCCTTCACAGCACGGCTGACCACGGCAAAATCAAGCTTGTTGATGAGCCCGAATTCTTCCGCCGCTTCAATAAACTTCACGGCGGGAACAATGGTGCCATCCCGCAGAACCAAGCGGGCCAAAGCCTCATAATGCTCTCCTTCCAAGCGACCTGTGATGGGCACAATGGTTTGGTAATGCAGGTGCACGCACCGCTCGGCATCATCCAAGGCCGTGGTTAGCACGTTCATCCACTCCAAACGCCCGCCGCTGGTGGCTTGGGTGGCCATATCCGCGTGGTACACTTCCATGCGGTTGGGGCCTCGTTGCTTGGCCTCGTGCAAGGCCATGCCGCCGTTAGCCAGCAGGGCATCGGCCTCGGTGCCATCCTTCGGGTACAAGGCAATACCGCCCGACATCGTGATGGCCAAGCTCCCCTTCTCGTGGTGCAACGGGCGGGCGGAAAGGGTGGTTTGCAGGTTTTTTAGGCGGGTGGGGACATCTTCTTCCCGCAAACTCCGCAGCAACAGAGCAAATTGGTCGCCATCCAAGCGGGCGGCCATATCGCCGGTGCGGATGCTATCCTTCAACACCTGCCCCACGTGGATGAGCATTTTATCGCCCACGCCGTGCCCGTGGGTTTGGTTGATGTAGGCAAAATGGTCAATATCCAGCAACACCAGCGCCCCGCCAGCCTTATCCCGCTTGGCGGCGCGGATGCTGCGGGCCAGCTCTTCCACAAAACGGCTGCGGTTGGTGAGGCCCGTCAGGGGGTCGTTGTTCACCAAGTAATACAACTGGTCGCTGTTGGCTTTTTCGGCACTTACATCCCGCGCAATACCCCTGAACCCCACCAGTTTGCCAATGCCATCCCGCACGGGCACGCCGGATAAACTCCAACAACTGCGTGTGCCGTGATGGTCGGCGCTCCAGTAATCGCGGCCATGAAAGGCCTCGGGCGCCCGTATCAACGCCGCAAAATCGTCTTCAATCCGCAGGCGTTCATCATCTAAAAAGCATTCCATGATGGGCATACCTGTACGGGCCCCCGCTAAAGGGCGCTTGCGGCTGCTGGAGAACGTAAGGTTCAGGGCCGTATCCACCTCCCACAACCAATCGGTGAACAGGCCGGCCATGTCGGCAAAGCGTTGTTCGGCCATATCGTACAGGCCTTGCACGCGGGTTTGGTAATGCTTCAGGTTTTGCACGGTTTGGGCAATATCGATGAAGCTGTTCAGCATGGCGGGGGAAAGTTCCAGCGCTTGCGCCACCGCCACAACCCCCACGTTGCGGGCGGCATCGGCCACATCCGGGTTATCGGTTAAAATCACCAGCGCGGCGGGCGTGCGGGCGTAATGGGCCAGCCACGCCTCCACGGCGTCGTTCACGTAGGGGATGCTGGCCAGCGCCACCTCCGGCACCGCCGCAGGTATCTCGGTAAAGCTGTGACACATGTCCGGCAGCGTGGTGGAGTACGGCCCGCCGCCCGCCTTCAGCATTTTGCCGAGGCGCAGGGCATCGGCCTCCGCCGCGCAGATGAGAAGTTGGGACGTATTTTTGTTGTTCATTGGCCGTGATTGTGCGGGTATAACCTCTCAAAATCAAGGTGTATGCCTAGCGATATGGCGGATGCCTGAAGGTTTTAGTCCCTATCACGCCCCAAACCGATATGAGGCCAACGCTGGTAAACCAACTCCCGGAGATTATCATCTGCCATTCCTTGAAACTGGCCTATTATCGAAACAATATCAACTTGCGTTATTTCTCCTATAAACTCATTCTCAGCAACCAATCTGCATGCATCCGTAAAACTTTTACATTTAACGTTATTATCGTTCAATATCTCACGTAATTTATTAAATCGCCGTAAACGCATAGCCCCTAAAACGTCCGCAGCTTTTTGTTCATCTTCCGTTGCATATGAAGCAAAACGATTGTTTATATTTCCATAACTTCCACCTATCTCGTTTGAAACGAGAGAAACAGCTTGTTTGTAAATAATTTGATTTGTCCGAATACTCGTTAAAATTTGAAAAATAAGACCATCTATAAATGCTTTATCTCTTGGTTTGTATTGATCATATCTGTTTAATCTCACTTTGGGAGGTTCTGGAATATCCCCAAGCTCTTCAAGCGGAAAACGACATCTCCCAAGAATTAAATTTTTCCTCTTATTTCCAATTGTTGAGCTCAAACTGTGGGTCGAAAGACCGCTGGTCGCACCCGCTCGTTTATGAGTCCGTGTCTGTCTATTCATTCTTCATGCATACACAATATGTAACTTCATTTCAACCCCTACCTAAGCCACCACCACATTCGGCCCCTTCGCGCGGGCTTCGGAGAGTTTTTGGTCAATCTGGTACAGCATGCCCGCCATGTCGGCGGCGGCAGGGTCGCCACTTTGCACCAGCCCGCCAATCATGCTCATGGGGGCGCTGCCAAAGCTGAGGGTGTACTTTTTATCAATCCCTTTGCGGATTCGTTCGGCCAAAATCATGGCACCTTTGGCATCGGTTTCCGGCAAAATGCACATGATGGTGCGCTCGCCGGTGCGGCCCGCGCTGTCGCTATCCCGCACAGCCTTTTTCACCACGCGGGCGGCTTCCGCCACCATCACGTCCAAATCGTCTTGGCCAAAATGTTTGATGTCCGGGTTGCTGGAATAGGGGTCCAGCTCGATCGCCAGCACCGCAAAGGGGTTATCGTACCGTTGGCCGCGTTGCAGTTCTTTTTCCAGTAAATGGAACAGGTAGCGGCGGCTGAACAGTTGGCTCACTTCATCGT
>JBAQUT010000010.1:0-6121 GCA_049297695.1 Alphaproteobacteria bacterium
GGGTGAGTGTGGTGTGGTTGGCTTGAAACCCGTTGAGCGCGGCGTTGCGGGTGGCGGCGGCGGTGAGGGTGGGGTTGATATCCAGCGCCGTGAGGTGGAGGGTGGGCTCTCGCGTCAGCAACGCAAGGCCCACAACGCCGGTGCCGCACATGGCATCCAGCACGCGGGCAGGGGGTGGGGGGGTTACGCTGGTGGCAAGCCATAGGGCGTCTTCGGGCGGGTTGCCGTGGGGGGAGGATTCCAGCTTCAGGCGGCCACCCAGCAGGGTGATGGTGGGGTTCATAAACCGCTGGATGACACAGGTTTGGTGGGGGTTGCAAGGAAATCTGGTGGGGGAAGGAGGCTGGTGGCGGGGAGGGTTGCCGATACGGGTGCGCTGCCGCTGACGGTGGTGGCGGAGGTGAGGGTTGGTTCGGGTTCAATCTCGGGTTCCGGTTGGGCATTGCTTTGCAGCAGGGCGGCGGCGGAGAGTTTGCTCCACGTTTCGGTTTGGAGGGTGTTCTCTTGTGCGGCTTGTTGGGCTTGCTTGCGGGCGCTTTCTTCGGTTTGGGTGGCTACAACCTGATGTGTGAACTGGGCCCGGTTGCTGTGCAGGTGGTGGGCGCCGCACAGCAGCGTGGGGCCTAGAACTTGGCAGCGCAGAGCGGCTTTGGTGGAGCCGCCTTTCAGCAAGGGTGGGGTGTAGAGAACGCTGAAGGTGTGGTTGCTGGGATTGAAGTACCCTTCAACCTCCAGCGGGATTGGGCTGCCAGGGTGTTTAAGGGTGCCTTTGAGGGGGTACACGTTGCCGAGATTTTCCGCCGCCGTAACCACGTTGGTAGGGTTGGCGTTGGTGGCGAGGGTGAGAATGCTGCCGACGGGAAGGAGGGCATCGGTGGCCGCGTTGGGTTTGGAGGTTTGGCGGCGCACGGCGTAGGTGCCTTGGGGGGCACCCAAAGCTTGGGCGTTGGCGTACAGGCGGTGGAAGGTGTGGGGTTTGCCGTGGGTATCGGTGGCCGTGAGCGTGGTGCCGTGGAAGCGGAGGGTACGTAGCGGGCCGTACAAGGTGGTGAAGGCGGTATCGCCGCCCAGCGTAACGGAGAGGGTGGTGAAATCCAGCGGAAGCGTGAGCGTGGTGGGGGTGAGGGCGGCGTAATCGGTGGTGAGGGTTTTGGTGTTGATGGTGTGGGTGCTGCCAAGGGTGTTGGTGAAGGTGGCTTGAACATCCGCCAAGGCGCCTTGGCCGCTGAGGGCGGGCACGGTGATGGCGATGAGGCCTGTGGTGAGGCCACGAGCAGGGTTGGCAGGTACGTACAGGCCATTCACGTTCATCAGCAGGTTGCGGAGCTTGAGGAGGTAGGGTTCGGCTTGGGTGGCATAGGTGGCATCTAGCTCGGCAAAGGCTTCGGCGGCGGCGCCGGTGCGGTGAGCATCCCAGGCATCGATGCCGCGCATCAGGCTGGCAAAGGCGGGGCGCACGCTTTGGAGGGTTTGGCGCACGGCGGCGGGAGCGTTGTTCCAGAGCGTGCGGCTATCATCCAGCGTGGTGGTGCGGGTCACGGCGGCATCCAGCACCGTGGCAAGGCTGAGGCCTGTGTGGATGCGGGAGAGGCGCCATGCGGCATCGGCCAGGTGGGGGCCGGAGAGTTTATCGTCGGCCAGCAGGCTTTGAACGATGGCTTTGTTGAGGTAGGTGCGGCGGGCTTGGGGGGTGAAGAGGGTTTCGTTAAAATAGCTGCCCAAACGGTGCAGGGCGGTGGGCAGGCCGTACATGCCGTGGGCGTTTGCCACCATGGATTTCAGTTGGTTGTCCAACACATCGGGTTGGGCGGCGGTGTGGGCTTGGGCAAAGGCCCATAGGTTGCCTAAATCCACCTTGGCGGTAGTTTCGGGTTGTAACAAGGCGTCGGGGGTATCGCTGGAGAGGGCGTCCAGCGTGCCATCGGTACGGAACTGGGCGTCTAACTCGGCTAACATCAGATTGTTGAAGTTGAAATCTACGGCCAAGGTATCTTCCAGCAAGGTGCCAAGGCGGGTGGCTTGGGGGTATTGGCCTGTTTGCAGGGCGGTGCGGATAGCCTCCACCACTGGTGGCACAATGACGGCTTTGGTGTTGCGGGCTACGTTGGGTTTGAAGGCGGCATAGGCTTCTATTTGGGGAATGTTGCGGGTGGCGGCGGCATTTTCCAGCCCTTCTTGCACCATTTTTTCCAGCTTTACGGCAGTGGGAGTATCCAGCTTGAGGGTGCCTACGTGGGTGAGAAGGGGAAGCATGTCGCCGTTGCGGGCGGCTTCCACCTCCAGCAGGCGGAACAGGGTGGCGAGGTAGGGGTCCATAAGCGGTGCGGGGGGCTGGGTGGGAGCGCCAACGCCTGCGAGGAGATTGAGATTGGGTGTGGCCTGTTGGGCTTTGCTGGCCAGCGGGAGGAACGTGGCCCAGAGATCCGGTTGGTTGGGGTTGAGGGCAAGGCTAAGGCGCATGAGATGCAGCTGGGTAAGGGCGCCAGCTTTGAACACCGTGGTGGTGGAGGTAAGGGCGGGGGTGCCCGATTGTCCAGAAAGGCGTTCCACAAGTTGGGCGTTGGCGTGCATGTGGTTGAGTTCGTCTGCCGCGGGAACGAAGGTTTCGGGCGTGAGGAAGGGGATTTTCCAGCTTGCGACAATGGCAGGGGTAAGCTGCGAGAGCGTGCTTGCTTGGTTGTTGGCGGGCACCAGCATGACGTGGGGGAGCAAGCGAGGAGCGGTGGGGGGAAGGAGTGTGGTTTTGGGTTCGTTCCGGAGGCCGATAACCGCGCTTTGCACCACACCGTTTTGGCGCGTGGCAAAACCGTAGCCTAACAACGCCCATGTGCGGAGGGCGGAAGAAAGGCCTTCGGCATTGGACAAGGCTTGCAGTTGGCCTGCCGCAAGGGCGGTTTTGCCCGCGCGGAGGTGTTTGAGCGGGGCAGCCCACAGGGCATCGGCCACATTCGGGCGGAGGGCTTCGGGCGTGTGGTTTATCAGCGCCAAAACCGAGGCGGGGTAGGTTGGGAGTTGGGCCAGTTGCAAGGCGGCTTGGTGGTAGAGGGAGGAAGGGGTGAGGGTGATGGTGTCGTTCAGCGCCACGGGCCCTGGCACTTGGGCGGCGTAGCCTGCGATGGTAGCCAGCATGGCGGGGGCGGTGGCGGGGCAATCCACCTCGGCGCAGGCCATAAGACTAGCTTTCAGCGTGAGGGCCAGCAGCAGGGGGTCGGTGGGGTTTTCGGCCAGTTGGGCTTCCAGCGTTTTCAGGGCTTGGGTGGCGTGGCCTTCGTCGATTTGGGTGTTCAGCGTGGCGGTGGGGGGTTCTCCACAGGCGCTAAGCCCTGTGCCAAGGGCTAAAACCAGTGCCATAACCCAAAGCTTACGTGTGTGCATGAAGACCTTTTTATTCTTTGGACGTAGGCTGGCACGGCGTGCGGTTTTAGGCTACCCTTGCGGCCATGAAACAGCTATTTTGGGCGTGTGTGTTGTGGCTTGGGTGCACTTTGGGCGCCCATGCGTGGCAGGGGCAGGCGGAAGTGTTGGTGTACCGCGTGAGTTTTGGGCCCCTGAGTTTGGGCAAGGCTGCTTTGGCCTATACCCCCGGAAAGTTTGAAAACTACGCCGTAGAAGCCCGCGTGAAAGACACCAGCGCGTTGATGGACATTGACGACGTGTGGCGCACGGAAGGGGTGTTCCGCGACGGGCGGTGGCAGCCGCGGTTTCATCATATTCAACAGCAGGAAAACGATTACCGCGCGGACAAGGTGATTACGTTTAAGGGCAACACGGCGGTGTACCAGAACCGTTTGGGGAACGAGCCTGACTTGAAGATTGCGTTGCCCGACGGGGCGCGGGATGCGTTGAGCACCTTGTACGACCTGCGGGCCCAAGGGGTTGCGGCGTTGGCCCAAACCCGCACGTTGCCGGTGATGGGAGTGAAAAAAGCTTTCAACTTGGAAGTGAAGCCTGCTGTGGGGGAAAAGATGGTGAAGGGGCTTCCTACCGTGTGGCGCGTGGATATGTACGCCCACAACCCTGAAAAAAAGCGCATGGACCGTTGGCGCGTATGGTTGAAAAACGATGCCAAACTGACCCCCGTGCGGATTGAGGCACGGGTGAAGATTGGCACGCTGACCGCTGTTTTGGATGAAGGAAAGAAATGACGATGACGATGACTGTGATGGTGGTGATCCCCAGCCGGTTGGCCAGCACCCGTTTGCCCAACAAACCCTTGGCGGATATTGCGGGCAAGCCCATGATTGTGCGTGTGGCGGAACAGGCTGTGAAAGCCAATGTGGGCAGCGTAGTTGTGGCGGCGGGTGACCCCGAGATTGTGCAGGCGGTGGAAGCGGCTGGCTTTAAGGCCGTGCTGACCGATGCCGACCTGCCCAGCGGCAGCGACCGCATTTGGCAGGCCGTGCAGCGGTTGGTGGCCAAGGGGGCCATAAAGCCAGAGATTATTATCAACGTGCAGGGCGATGAACCTTTGTTACCTCCCGAACTGATTGTGCAGTGTGTGGAGGCGTTTAAAGCCCACCCCGAGGCCGACGTGGTGACCTACGGCCACACCATGACCAACCCCGCCGAGATTGACGATGCGGCGAAGGTGAAGATTGCGATGACACCCAGCGGTCGGGCGCTGTATTTTTCCCGCAGCATTATCCCTCATGGGGCCACGCAGGCGGTGCGACACATCGGGTTTTACGGCTACCGTTATGCCGCGTTGGAGCGGTTTGTGGCGGCCCCGCCAAGCCCCTTGGAATTGCAAGAAAAACTGGAGCAGTTGCGCGGGTTGGAGATGGGCTTGGTGTATCATGTGGAAATGACGCCCCATGCGCCGATTGGGGTAGATACGCAGGAGCATTTGGAGCATGTGCGGAAGGTGTGGAAGTGAATCAAGTGCTAAGTGCTGAGTTCTAAGGAATGAAACGATGAAACCACATTACTGGGATGACGCGTTGGAGCACCTTGCGGGGGATGAGGTGTTGCGGGGTGTGATGGGGCGGTTCCCTGACAGTGTGCTGAAGGGGCGGGGGGCACCGTTTGAGACGTTGGTGCGGGCCGTGGTGGGGCAGCAGATTAGCGTGAAGGCGGCGGATTCGGTTTGGAAAAAGTTATTGGGAGCTTGCCCGCCTGCGCCAAGAGGCTCCGGCGAGGCAAGCTCGTGTTCGCTGCGCGAGGGGGATATTTTGACGTTGAGCGAGGCCGAGTTGCAGGCGTGCGGGTTGAGTGGCCAGAAAGTAAAGTACATTGTGGGGATTGCGCGGGGGTTTGCGGATGGAGTGGTTCACCCCGGGTTGTGGGAAGGGATGGACGATGAGGTGGTGATTGCCGAGTTGGTGAAATTGCCGGGCATCGGGCGGTGGACGGCGGAGATGTTTTTGATGTTCAACCTGTTGAGGCCCAACGTGTTACCTGTGGGCGATTTGGGGTTGTTGAACGGATTTGTAAAGTTGTACGGCCCTGTGCGTGGTACGGCCAAGCTGGAAGGCCCGAAACGGTTGAAAAAGATTGCGGCGGCGGTGGACAAGCATGCCGTGCGGTGGCACCCGTACCGCACCGTGGCCACGTGGTTTGTGTGGCGCTCGCTCGACCCTGTTGAGGTGGGGTATTAAGACTTACGCAGTTTAGCCAATTCGGCTTCCAGTTCGGCGATTTTGGTATCGCGGGGGTCTTGGGGGATGGGGGGTTTGAGGAAGGGGTTGAAGAGGCCCATCACTTGCTGCATTTGCTCCAGCTGTTTGCGTTGGATTGTTTGCATGGTTTCTAGCTGTTTGAAGGGGGAAAAATTGCCCAGAGCGGCGTTGGTTTCCGCCTGGATGCGGGTTTGGTTTTGCTTGAAGGTGTCCATGACCATCGTAAGGTAATGGGGCAGCAGGGTTTGCATAGAGCCATCGTAAAACCCGATGATGGTTTTGAGGAAATCGGTGGGGAGAAGGGCTGCCCCTTTGGCATCTTCTTCCAAAATAATTTGGGCCAGCGTGGGGCGGGTGAGATCGTCGCCGGTTTTGGCATCGACCACCTCGATGTTACGGCCTTGGCGGATGAGGGCGGCGACATCGTGCAGGGTTATGTAGGTGCTGGTTTCGGTGTTGTAAAGCCGTCGGTTGGCGTATTTTTTGATGATGAGGGGTTGGGG
>JBAQUT010000011.1:0-2666 GCA_049297695.1 Alphaproteobacteria bacterium
GCTCTCTCCCATGCCGGAATACAACCCAGTTCCCCGGCATGAGCCGCATTCATGTTTTACGGTGATTGTCATGTCAGCCTCAGTCGTTCTCGTGCGACCACGAATCAATCGTCCGTTTCTGATCTTCTGTGAGCTTTTCCTTGGTTTCAATAGTTGCGATCAGGTCGGCAACTGTCCTCGTTTTATCGATGATTGCTTTCCGCCATCCAGCCTTTTTCTTTTCGAAGTTTTCAGGCGTGCAGACCGGAATCTCTTTTTTGCCTGTATCGCCCGTGGCTGAATTGCCGCCTTGATCTGCCTTGTTTTGCATCACGCTCTGCCAAGTAGCCTCGCCATCCTTGATCGCGCCAAAGATGCCGCGCAATGTCACAATTTGAGGTGGCGAACATTTAGCAAGGTCATGCCCGAGGTATGAGGCCAGATCGGTCGCGGTAACTCCGATGGAAGAAAATGCATCCACGATGCGCTTACGCTCTGCATCTGGGTCTTTTGCCGCATCATCTAGGCGAATCTTCTTGATGATCTCTTCCGCTTCGTCGCATAAATCGCCAGGGATAATTCGCAGGCCGAGCGAGCGCATGGCTTTTGAGATCAGCGCACCGCGCTTATTGAGCAAGTCATCGTCAGTGCCGAGGACGGTGTAAACGTCCTTGTTGTAACTGTTCTTGCGCACGCTGATGTAAGAGCCATCACTATTCGGCTTGCTGCGTTCAACGGTTTTCGACACGCGCACGTCAAGCGGATAGGTGATGTTCGCTTCCAAATCGGTTACTGAAACGCGGTGGACTTCCTTTTGCTCGTCCTCGAAGATCATGGTGGTTTCTACGAGCACGTTCTTCATGCAACGCAATGCAACCTCTACAAACCGAATGCCAAGACCTTCCACGCCCTGCCCGATAGGTTTGATGTAGTAGGCGCTCTTGTTGTTAGCGAACGACGGACGGCGGCATTCTTTGAGCAGTTCTTGACGCACCGAATCCATGTTGCGCGGATTGCGCATCGCCATGATGTAGCGAGATTCAACCATTGCCTTCGACTGGGCCGCGATTGCTGTTGATGCGGTTTCAACAACCGCCATAGTCCGGCCTGTTCCGCCGAAATCTTCTTGTGTTGCCAGTGCTGTTCTGTCATTCATTTTGTGTGCTCCTGTTTTTATTTAGTGGAGGTCACGGCTTACGCCGCGACCCGTGCCCAGTGACTCAGAGACTCTTGGTGCAGCGGAAGCCGACGCCGTCGTCGCGATCCCCGGGGTAGTCGTCGTAGAGATAGAACACACCGGCACCCGAGCCGGAGCCCCAGCAGCCGCCCCGCATGAGCGCATTGCCAGACCAATTTGCGCCGCCTTCTGGGTACCAACCCATGCCGCTCTTTTGTGACTTGGCCGGCGCGGTAGTGATCGAGATTGAATCGGCAGCAATCTTTCCGGCCAGGCCGTTTTCATCGCCTTGCACGTCGTCAAACACCCATGTGTAGCAATTACCGGCAAAGTCATAGATGCGCTCACCATTGGAGAGTTGGTGCCAGCGGCGTTCTTCTGTGTCGTCGGATTCGTAGGTTCCTGCCTGAGCTTCGCTGACGTTATCCTTGTGGATGCCTTGGAAAATCTTGCCTTCGCCGACCTTTTCGCCAGTCCAGTTGATGTCTTGTTGGCTGATGTCGTAAGCAATCGCCAGCGCACGGGTTTCTGCGAGAAGGTCGTAACCGGCAACGGCGCAAGCCTTACGCGCTTCGTCATAGTTGACCTCGACCCAAGGCATTGCGTCGGCGACTGACTGTGGAATTCCGGCTGGGCCGCGCGAGGCGATGTACTGAGCAACTTGGAAGGACGGAACTACTTTTCCGCTGGGTAGAGTCACTTCCGGCACGGTGATGAATAGGCTGCTTGCTTTGACTGTTGCAGCAACCTTGGCGCGCAGATCGGAAGCGAGTAACGGGTATTCAGCAGCGCATGATTCTGCGTATGCAGCAATAGCTGGAATGGTGTGCTTGTCGGTTGTCAAATTCAGGACAAAGTATTCATCGCCAAAATGCTTTCCGCCTGGTGCGTCAGTACCATCTGTACGCGATATGTTGAATTTGTGGTAAAGCCCTTGTTCTTGCTGGTTCATGTTTATCTCCTGTTGTGTGTGCTGTTAAAGTAAAAAACCCTTGCTTTGCATGTACTCAATTGGGTGCTGCGCTTTTTTTCTGATGTTGCATTCGGCTCTTAAAAGCTGAATATTCCAGTCTTCGTTTTCCCCACCTAAAGCAATCGGCATGATGTGATCTAGGTGGTAGTCATTCCCTAGTGGCTTCCAACAGCAGGCACATTTTCCTTTTTGCAATTTCAATAGCCGCGTCACCAAATCCTTCGATAACTTTCCGCCGTTGGCTCTATTTCTTGCTTTCCTGAGCCGCTGGGTTAAATTGCGCTGCGCTCTATTTCGTTGTGCCCAACTTCTGAATCGCTCTTTCAATTTATCTAGGTTTTCTTCTCTGTATTTCCGTTCGCGGCGTTTTGTCGCATCAATATTTTTCACCCTGCTTTTGTTTCGTATTTCCTTGGTTCTTTCGGGGTTTGCTGCTGCCCACGCTAAACTTGCTGATCGCAACTTTTCCTTGTTCTTCTCGTAGTAAGCCGCGCTTGCTGCTTTGATCTTTTCTTTGTTTTCTGCCCTGTATTTGGC
>JBAQUT010000012.1:0-15632 GCA_049297695.1 Alphaproteobacteria bacterium
GCGCTCCCCGCAGGCTTACCCCCCCATGGCCCGCCATTATCCCAGTTAAACAGGCCATTCCAATCCAGTGCGCGTGCTTTTTTCATAGCCGCCATGATACCCACCCCGCCCCGCCCGTCAACCAAAACACGACATGCTGCATATCCTATCGCCTCCCATCTTGCCAAACTCGTCAAACTGTGGTGTAGTGCATACATGAACACACGTCCCGACACAAACACCTTCCTCGGCGCCCATCAAGTACGGGCTCCCCGCCTGCACGTTGTAGGCTCATCGTCCCGCGATTTAACAACCCCCAGCGCCGAGTTCTTTGCCGCCGTGCACCAAGCATACCAAACCCCTCAAGAGCCATTACCCCCTCTGTACCGCGATACCCCCCCTTCTATTTTCGCCCGTAAACCCGAAGGTAGTGGCCGCTAATGAGCCTACCTACATCCACCTCCGAAGATATGAACCTGCTGGCAACATATATTCCCAGCAACCATATTACCCCCGAACTTCTTGATAAACTGGCAAACCCTTTCAATCCGTTTCCAACATATCTCTATACGGATACCACAACGCTAGAAACCATTCTAAAGCCCGCCGCACGCCGCATAGTAAATGCCATGAATGCAACATGCCCAGTCGCAGAAGATCTGTATCGCGGCTCCCTCGAATTATCCCCCAACCTCCGCAAAGCGGCTGGCCTCGACCGTTAAAGATATCCCCTACACATACATCCCGCCATTCACATGCACGGTGCTGCCGGTAATGTAGCCCGCCTCACGGCTGGCCAAAAACGCCACGGCCGAGGCCACATCGTCCGGGCTTCCAAACCGTTGGGCAGGAATGGATTTTTGAATGTTTTCTTTAATAGCTTCCGGCACGGCATCCGTCATGTCGGTGGCAATAAACCCAGGGGCCACACAGTTCACAGTCACCCCTTTGCGGGCTGTTTCTTTGGCTAAAGCCTTTGTAAAACCAGTAAGCCCCGCCTTGGCCGTGGCGTAGTTGGTTTGCCCCACGTTGCCCGTGTGGGCGATAATGCTGGTAATGTTGATAATCCGCCCAAACCCCTTGCTGCTCATGGCGGGGTACAAGGCACGGGTCAACGCCACCACGCGGTCCAAGTTTACGGTCAATACGTCATCCCATTGGTCGGCTTTTTGCCGCACAAACAAAGCATCCCGCGTAATGCCGGCGTTGTTCACCACAATATCCACGGCCCCTGCCTCCGCAGCCAGTTTGGCAATGCTCTCGGGTTGCATCAGGTCGGCCACAATCACGCGGGCGCCGCCCAGTTCATCCGCCACTTGCTCCAGCTTGGCTTGGTTGGTGCCATGGATAATCACCTGCGCCCCATTCGCCTTCAGCCGCAACGCGGTGGCCCGCCCAATCCCACGGCTTCCCCCCGTTACCAAGGCTGTCAAACCTGTCAAATCACCAAAGCTCATCAGCAACTCCTTACATTTACCCTCGCAACCTGCCCCTAACCATCCTTATGGTCAAGAAGCACTCCTTTTTCTGTGCATTTTTCATGTGCATTTTGATTTTTGTATGATATTAAACAAGGGCCGTAAGGCATGACTCACGCTGAAGAGCAACCTAAAGAAAGGTGAATGTCATGACCCTCTACGGCATCGTGACGTTCTCGTGGGGTAACCTGAAACTTTGTTTCAGTCTTACCTACGCGAAACGTTAACAAAAAAACCCCTCGTTAGCGCGAGGGGTTTAGTTATTTCGAGCAACCACCAAAAGGTGATACACCCCTTATACCCCAACTTAACTCAATCCGTCAAGCCAACTGTTCCAACCACCCGTCCACCGCCTTGGGGCTTTCCAGCGCCACCGCCGCCAACCGACTATCACACCGCCCCGCAAGGCCGCTCAACACTTTCCCAACCCCCAACTCGGCTACCTGAGTTACCCCTTGCTCGGCTAGCAACACCATGCTCTCGCGCCACCGCACAGGCTGGGTAATTTGCGCCACCAAGTTCCTCTCCACCTCCGCCACATTTTGCGCTACGGACGCCGTAGCGTTCATCACCACAGGCACGGCAAGAGGCTTAAGGGGGTGCTCGGCCAAAAATGCTTCTACGGCGGCGGCGGCAGGCTTCATAGCTGGGGTATGGAACGGCCCCGCCACGTTCAACCGAATCACTTTCCGTGCTCCCAAGCTTTTAGCCAGTTCCTCTCCCCATGCCAAGCCTTCCAAAGTGCCGGATAGAATCATCTGCCCTTCAGCATTGTCATTGGCCATAAAAACCTGAGCTTGGCTCGCTGAAGCCTTGGCGAAAGCGGCCAAGTTCAGGTTGCTCAGCCCCATCACCGCCGCCATCCCCCCCTGCCCTGCAGGCACAGCCCGCGTCATAGCCTCACCTCTCAGGCGCACCATCCGCAAAGCGGTAGGAAGGTCCACCCCCCCTGCCGCCGCCACCGCCGTGTACTCCCCCAAACTATGCCCTGCCATGTAAGTTACCAAATCGTTCAAAGTCTTGCCCGTAGCTTTCCGCACATACTCCGCCGCCGCATACCCTGCTACCAACAAGGCAGGCTGAGCGTTGTGGGTCAACCGCAAGTCATCCTCCGGCCCTTCCCGCATCAGGCGGCTTAGGTTCATCCCCAACGTCTCATCCGCCAGCTCAAACAGGTGTTTGGTGGCAGCATCCTCCATAAACCCCACCCCCATGCCGGGGGTTTGGCTGCCTTGGCCGGGGAACAGGAAGGCTTTCATGCTTAAAGCATAGCATCTCGTTCAGGGCTAGCTTTACGTTTCTTTCTTTTTTGAGATACAAGCGAAAACTGGCATTCTGCCATAACTCGAAGGCTTCCATCCATACTTTTAGCCACAACACCTGATAAATTTTTAACAAAATCAAGAAGTTTATCAGCATCAACACCATGCTCAGGAGGCGTGGTTGCAGTATTGTTCAAACCCTTATTGCGTCGTCCGCCCAACGGCTCAATAAAAAAATCTCCTTTATCATAAGTCATTATGTATCCCCTTTCCTTGAAAAACATACATACCCCACCCCTTTCCCCCTTGTCAAACCCCACAAACTACGCCATAAGGCGCTGTCTAGCCGCAAGGCTGGCACCAAACCTGCTCACATTTCATGTGGGCGAAACCCTACAAAGCCTTGGCAAAGTAGGGCTAACCAAAGGAAAGGAAACGCATATGGCGTTTTACGAACTTACGTATGTTCTGCGTCCCGACGTGCCCACCCAGCACGTGGATGCCACCACCACCAAAATCAGCGATGTTATCAAAAAGGCCAAAGGCAAGGTTGTGAAAACCGAGCAATGGGGCCTGCGTACGCTGGCTTACACCATTAAAAAGCACAAAAAGGGCTATTACACCCACCTCGGCATTTCCATGCCCGGCGAAGGCTTGCCCGAAGTTGAAAACGTGCTGAAACTGTCGGAAGACATCATCCGTTTCATGACCGTACGCGTGGACGAGCTCTCCAAAGACCCCTCCGCCGTGATGAAGGCCAAAACCCGCGCGTCTGCCGAACACGGCGACGAAGCCCAAGCCTAAGCGACAGATAGGAGACACACACCATGGCACTTGAACAACTCCCACCCCAGAAGAAATTCGTCAAGGGTAAGGGCAAAGGCAAAGGTAAATTCGGCGACCGCAAACCCCGCGAACGCGACGAGTTTAAAACCGGCGGCCGTTACCAACCCAAATTGTTAGGCAAATCGTACTTCCAACGCAAAAAAGGCTGCCCGTTCAGCGGCCCCAAAGCGCCAAAAATCGATTACAAAGACGTGCGCCTGCTGCAACGTTATTTGTCCGACTACGGCAAAATGTTGGCCCGCCACACCAGCGGTGTTAGCTCGGTGAAGCAACGCGAACTCTCTCAAGCTGTAAAACGCGCCCGTATGTTGGCCTTGCTGCCCTACGCCGCCATTACCAGCGAGAAGGACGAACGCCGTGCCGAACGCGCCCGCGAACGTAACCGCGAAGGTGGACGCGAAGGCCGTGAAGGCTTTGACCGCGGTCCCCGCGCACCCCGTGGCGACCGCCCCGACCGTGCCGCACCTGCCTCCGCCCCTGTAACCGCTGCCGAATAAGGAGAATCCCTATGGCAACTCACACTCAAGTTATCCTGATGGAAGGCATCCACGGCGTCGGCACAGTCGGCCAAGTGGTGCGCGTCAAATCCGGCTTTGCCCGTAACTTTTTGCTGCCCCGCAAGCTTGCCTTGCTGGCCAACAAACTGAACGTGGCCAAAGTTGAAGCCCAAAAAAGCGAACTGGAAGCCAAAAACGCCGCGTCCCGCAAGGCCGCGGAAGCTGAAGCTGGTAAGTTCAAAGACCTGAAACTGGTGATTACCCGCCACGCCAGCGAAACCGGCCAACTGTACGGCAGCGTGAAAGCACGCGACTTTGCCGACGAACTGGCCAGCAAAGGCCTGAAGGTCGAGCCCAGCCAAATCATCCTCACCGACGCCGTGAAGATGGTGGGCGAGCATACCATCCGCGCCGCCTTGCACGCCGAGGTGCTGCTGAGCATCCCTGTTACGGTGCAACGCAAAACCGAAATCTAAGGTTCATTCGGTTGTTACCCAACGCCCCTACGGGGGCGTTTGTTGTGGAGGCATACCTGTTGACGCCCTCTTCCCCTCCATCTACCTTAACAACCAACAAAGGAGCCACCCCATGTTCAAAATCCTCTCCAGCCTCATCACCCTCGCCATCCTGGGTTGGGTTGTATTGTTCTTCTCCGGCAAAGCGGTTCTGTTCAACGAAAGTACCCCCACCCAAAACGGCATGATGCAAACCTTCACCTGCCAGTATTTTGACGGCATGAAGGTGCTCACCAAAGACCAGATTTACTCCGACATCCCCCTCGTGGGCCAAGTGGGCAGCGCCCGTTGCCCCCGCCTGATTACGGTGGATGGCACCGCCCCGCAGTAACATGCTGCTGTACATGGCCGCCCCCTTGTTTAACCCCATGGAGCGGGAGCGCAACCTAGCGTTGGACATAACCTTACGCGAATGGGGGTATGATACCTTCCTTCCCCAGCGGGATGGCGAACTTTCCTACACGTCCTTACAAACCGAAGCCGATATCACCACGGTACGTACCCGTATTTTCCACAAAGATGTTCACGCCATCAAAACATGCGATGCCGTTATAGCGCTGTTAGATGGCCGCGTGCCCGATGAAGGCCTGTGTGTGGAACTTGGCATGGCCTACGCCTGGAACAAACCGTGTGTTGGTTACAAAACCGATGCCCGAGGTTTGGACGCGTACGGGGATAGCCTCATGATCGATGGCTGTCTCACTGTTGGAAAAACGAGCACCTTGGAAGGCTTAAAAAGCCTTTTAGCTCAAATAGGTTAACCCTCACGCAACACCCCCCAAAAAAACTTGCCCCTCGGGGCATTTTTTTCTTGCATCCTACCCCCCATGCCCCATATTCCCCTTGTTCCGTTCTCGACCACCTGCCCTAAAGGTAAGGCACGGTAAGTTTTTTTTGCTCTCCAAAAGGTAGATTTGGGATGAGAAACGGAGGCTTTTGCAAGCCGAGCACCGTAAGCGTACAACGAAGTACGTGCGGAGCGAGGATAAAAAAGACTCTGTTTATCGCCCAAAGATACCTTTTCGGGAGCAAAAAAACCCAACAGAACTCTCGGCCCCATCAGTAAGGAGCGAGCGGAAGCCCCCAACACGGGGAGCACTATGGGGATAGCGAGGGATTTGATACCCAACCTATCGGTTATAAACTGTCTACTAGCTATAGGAGGATGCGTCATGGCTTATGACGATACCCTCTTCCAGTTGGGGATGGGCCTCGCGCAAGGTAAATCCGGCGCAGGTACCGACCAGAGAGAAGAGACCACCACCCACGCGGGTGCATCAATCGATGCCACCTGTTTACCCACCAACACCATGTTCCAACTCGGCCTTTCCATGGCTGGGCCAGCATGTACCCCCAAACCTATCGGGGCAACGGCGTTGCGTACAGCTCAGGTTGTGCGGCTTGTACCAGCAACACCGCTGGAACGTGCCCAACGCACCGTTACCCGCAGCCGAAAGACAATCTCGGCCACGGTTCACGAACGTTAACATTGTTATTCGGACAACCGCCCCTCTGCCGCCAACACGTTGTAATGCGCTACCAGCGCATTACGGCGGGCGGTTAGCCACGCCGTGCGGGCTTGGGCCAGTTCTTGCTCGGCGTTCAACACATCCAGCTGGCTGCGGGTGCCCAACTCAAACTCACGGTGAATCCCCTCCGTCGCCCGCACTTGCGCATCCAACGCCGCTTTAGCCGCTTGTTCGCCTAATTGGGTTGCCGTTACATCGCTTTGGGCCGTTGCAAGCAACGTGCTCCAACTGCGGCGAATATCCTCCAACTCATACCGCGCCTGCCTTTCTTTGGCGCGGTTGGCACTCAAGTTGGCAATGTTTTGCCCCCCTTCAAACAGAGGCAGGCTTACATTCACCATCAATGTTTGGGCACTCTGGCTCCCGCCGCCTGCTGCCACACTGTCATCGTTATGGCTGGTGCTGGCCGTTAAGTTAGCTTCGGGCAAAAATTCCCACCACGCCGCCAACGCCGTGTGCTTTCCTGCCTGTGCCCGCGCTTCCGCCGCCGCAACGGCAGGGTTGGTGGTGGCGCTTACCGTGGTGGCCACATCCGCCGCACTTGGCCACACCAAAGTTATGCTGGTTTCCAACGGCCCCACCCAGCGCTGCAAGGTGCTATGGGCCGTGGTATGCTTTCCTTCAGCTGCCGCCAAACGGGCTTGAGCTTGGGCTAACCGGGCCTCACTTTGGGCGGCATCGGTTTTAGTGCCCTCACCGTATTTCAACCGTACTGCGGTCGCACTCACTTCCCGCGCCAAGGCCTTCACCAAAGCCTGCGTGCCAGATACCTCTCCCTCCGCCGCCAACACATCCGCATACGCACTCACCACCGCCACCGTCACTTCTTGCTTGGCAGCTTTGGCTTCCGCCTCGCTGGCACGGGCCAACGAGGCCATTGTCCGCCAACGGCTCCATTCATCCCCCAACGTAATAGGCTGCACCAAGGTAATATCTTCGCCCGTAGGGTGGGTAGTGGTGGCTACTCCCGCCCGTTTGGAATCCCTCACACTCCAACTGGCGTTGGCACTTATGTTGGGCAACATGCCTCCCGCAGCGCCCCAACTTTCCGCCGTGGCCGCGCTTGCCGCCTCCCCAGCCCCCAACACGCGCGGGCTGCTGCTACGGGCTTTGGCCAAAGCATCGGGCAACGTCAACACCTCGGCCTGCACCACATTTGTAATAAGCAATCCCGATAAAATCAGCCACTTCATAGCCCGCACCATGGCAAAACAAAACTGCTTTTACAAGCTCAAACAACTTAAAACACAAAACGTTCAGCCACCTGTAAGCTGGGCAAAACGGTCCCTTTGGTTTCAAACAACGCCTGCTCCACCACCGTATTCCCGTGTTTGGCGTAAATGCAGGCTTCCAACACTCCATCCGCCCCGGGCCGTACTACGGCCAAACGACCTCCGTTTTTCAGCTGAGCTAACAAGGTTGGAGGCACATTTTCCACCGCCCCATCCACCAACACGGCTTCAAACGGCCCGTGCTGGGGGGCACCAGCCTCCACCGCACCATGCACAAGGGTAACGTTCCCAAAATCTTTCAACATTTTTTTGGCCACGGCCATCAACGCTTTGTCGGCTTCTACCATCACCACATTGCCTGCCAACCCCGCCATCAACGCCGAGCTATACCCTGTAGCCCCAGCTGCCACCAACACGGTGTGAGTGGGTAGCAGTTCCAGCCCTTGGATCAAATGCCCCACCAACAACGGGCTTACCATCTCGCGCCCGTTGCCCAAGGCCACAGGGGCATCGGCATAGGCACTCCCGCAGGCTACGGCAGGTACAAAATCTTCCCGCTTTACCTCGGCAAACCGCGCCAACAAGGCTTTGTCGGTAATGCGGTTGGGGCGCAACTGGCCGTCAATCATGTTTTGGCGGGCCACAGTCGTATCATGGGGGGTGGTTATGTTTTTCATGCCCGACACACTAGCCTCCCTTTCCCCCCCCCGCAAGCCCTACCCCAACGCCTCAACGTGGTGTAGTGTGCCCACCATGTGCGGCATAACGGGGTTTTCTTTGCGTCAAGGCATGGCCAACAAGGCTACGCTTGCCAGCATGGCTACAGCGCTGGCCCACCGCGGGCCCGATGGCCACGGCACCTTCACCTTCCTCAACATGGCCCTGGCCCACCGCCGCCTCTCCATCATCGATGTAAACGGCGGCCACCAACCGCTGGAGGTCAAAGGCGCCAAAGCCCCCGTTGCCGCGGTGGTGAACGGCGAAATTTACAACTACCGCCAACTCCAGTTTGAGCTCCGCGCCAACAACATTCCCTTGGCCACCGAAAGCGATTGCGAACCCGTGCTCCACTTGGTCATGCACCACGAAGGCGCGGCCTTCCGCAAACTGCACGGCATGTACGCCGCCGCCGTGGCCGATGGCCGTACGGGCGATATGTGGTTGGGGGTCGATCCCTTCGGCATCAAACCGTTGTACTATGTGGAATCCGACAAAGGTTTTGCCTTCGCCAGCGAACCCCGCGCCCTGCTGGCGGGCGGCTGGGCGGCCCCCACCTTAAACTCTGACGCACTCAACGGCCTTCTCAACCAGCACTACACCACAGGCCAACACCCGTTGCTGGCAGGCATCCACCGCATGCTGCCCGGCGAGCGTCTCCGCGTGCGCGAAGGTAAAATTGTGGAGCGCTGGCGCCAACTCCCCCAACTTGCCCCCGCCGCTGCCACTCCCACCACCATGGATGACGCGGTGAAGCAGTTTGAAGACCATTTCATCCCCGCCGTGCAGCGCCACCTGCAAAGCGATGTGCCCTACGGCGTGTTGCTTTCCGGCGGGCTGGATTCCACCGCCGTGGTGGTGGCCATGGCCAAGCTTGGCGTGCCCATAAAAGCCTACACCGCCAAGTTTGAGCAAGCGGGCGACGAAGACTCCGCCGCCGCCGCCCTGGCCACCCGCGTGGGCGCCACCCACACCACGGTTACCTACGGCGAGGCCGACTTTTGGAGTGACCTCCCCCACCTGGCCACCACCATGGACGACCTTACCAGCGATTACTCCAGCCTACCGCTCATGAAGCTCATGGCCCGCGCCAAGTACGATGTCAAAATCCTCCTCTCCGGCGAAGGCGGCGACGAACTGCTGGCTGGTTACCGTGGCTACCGCGACAACCCCATCAAAACGTGGCTCAAAAGCTTCCGCAAAGGCGATGCCACGCCGTATGCCTCCCTGTTTACCGACAAGACCATCACCACCCACCCCACCGCTCTCCCCCCGCCATGGCCCACACAAGACTTCACCCGCCTGCAACGCCGCCAAAGCGCCGATATTGTGGGCTGGTTGCCCCACGATTTGCTGCTGCGATTAGATAGGGTGAGTATGGCCCACGGCATTGAAGGCCGCGTGCCGTTTTTGGATGATACTTTTGCCGCATGGGCCTTCCGTTTGCCGGATGCCCTGAAAGTAGGAACACCCGACGGTGCCACCAAACCCTTGGGCAAGCTGGTGGTACGGGAATGGCTGGCCCGCAACGGCCACCGCGACATGGCCTACGGCAAAAAGAAGGGTTTCAGCGTTCCCGTAGGCCAGTACCTCGGCCACCGCACCGAGTATCTGGCCAACCTCTGGGCCACCAATCCGCTACTCCAAACGATGTTGAAACCCAAAGCCAGCAAAGCCCTACTCTCCAATCTCGCCCACCCCAAAGCCGCCAATCTGGCCTTCACCCTCACCCTGCTCGCCCTCTGGCAACAGGCGCATGGGGTAAAGATTAGCTAAAAATTACCCCAAATCCCGCGCCAATTTTAACTCCCACGCATCCACCATATTACCTATATAATTTTGCGACATGGCAAACGAAAAGTTTCCAGCCTGAATTTGGGTTTGGGCATAACGAATATCTTTTCCGACAACCATGGCATTCACCGTCATCCCCTTACGGATGGCAATTTCCGATTCTTTCATCGGTGCATTACCAACCCGAGAAACATCATCATCTGTCACAATATTCAAGGCACAAATCCCACCAGAGGGTATTTCATATCTTTCCCCCAATTCTCTTGCGTGGCGTATGGCAAAAGCAGTATCCGTACTCGCTGGCATCTTGATACGATCTTCCACAATGCCTACATAGCTTGCTACCAATATATCCTGAAGAATTTTAATGTCCGAAGCAACCGAGTAAGGCCGAATCTTATATCCTCTAACAACATCTACATATCCTGGATGGTCAACTCCTTCGCTCGACCAAATAAAAAAATCAAACATGCAAATCCCGTTCTCTTTCATGCGCCGTTGAACATGGAGAGATGACAATGCTTGGCACACGGCATTTGTTTGCTCCAATATCATTGGCGGACCAAACGAACCAGAAGCATCCAATCCCGTCACCAACGCACAATCCACCTGCCTGTCACGAGCCAAAGCAGCGGGAGGAACAAGCGCGCTCGCCCCTAAAGCCCCAACACCTGTCAAAAACGCCCGTCGTTCCATGTTCTGAATTGTCATATAACTCCCTCCCGATTGTTGAATCCCAATTCAGAAAGTCTCTACCTATCGGCGGAACCTCACAACAACCTGCTTATGTATTCATCACGATTTTTACCCTACCACCCCTCCCCGTGCCCCGCCTCCACACTCTCCCAGCGCCACACGCCCGCCTCCACCGCCTGCCGCCCCACCTCGCCTGCTTCAGCCATATAAGTATCTTTCATCGTCGTCGGTATCACCGTGTCTTTCGTTCCTACCTTATGAAGCTGGGGGATGCCCGCCAAGCGCCCATACTCCAGCCCCGCCACGTCCGCCAGCAACGGCACTTTGTGGGCCTTGTGCACGGCATTGGGGTTTAGGTTGCCCGCCACGGTCACAATCTCGCGCACCGTGCCCACAGGCAAACGGCTGGCCACCGCCAAAGCGATGTACGCCCCGCCCGAATACCCCACCAAGCGCACCCCGTTCTCTATTATATAAGGAGTTAACGCCTGCACATACGCCTCCACCACACCTGCACTCCACCGCTGGGTGGTAAACACGGCACGGTTGGCACACACGGGCTGGCTCGTCTTACCTACAAATTGGCAAGGTCTGGCTAGATACAACGCAGATCCCCTCCCTCCATCCCTCAAAGCCAGCTTGGCCCCCACAGGGTTGCTGGGCGTCGGGTCATCGCTCACCGCACCTGTGGGGGCATAAGCCCGCCCATCACCTTCCAAATAAACGGTTAAAGGCTGGGCATCTTCGCCTTGTTTATAAGCACCTGCCAGCACATAAGGCCCCGCCGCTACCTGTACCCGTCGCCAATCCCCCTCCGCCAAGCCCACCAAGGTGGTTAAATCCGCAGCAGGCGGCACCGCTGTGCACCCCACTATGCCCACACAACAGACAGTTATGATTAAAAATGAAGCAACCTTGTTTCGTAAACAACACATAGGTATGTCTTTCTGACACTCTTTACACATTTAGGTTGTGACACGTCAGCAAATAGTGTCTATTCTTGCCTCAACCTTACTAATAGGTAACCAGTAAACCTAGTTCAACATAACAACCGAAGGATAACAAGACCATGGCCCACACAACTCTCAAACTTCTCGGCGCAACCACCGCCCTGCTGGCACTTTCCACCGCCGCCATGGCCGATGATATCAACACCAACAACACCACGGCCCTGCAAACCAGCCTTACCACCACGGGTTATAACGTGTCCGGCACCGTCACCGTGTCCAACACCGCTGGCCTTGCCGCCATCGAAGTTTCTGGCACCTCCACCCAAAACGTTATTCTGGTAAGCTCCAGCGCAACCGTAACCGCCAACACAACCTCCGGTACCATCAACACAGGCGGCGTAGGCCAAGCCAGCGGGGCAACCGCCACCATTACTAACCGTGGGGCCATCAACGCAACTGGCGGAAGTACCGTTGCTGTAAGCCTTTCAACGCTTTCCGGTGCCGTAACCTTGTCTAACACCGGTACCATTTCCGGTAGCGTTACCACGGGTTCGGGTGATGACGTCATCACCCTCACTGGCGGCAGCATCACAGGCGATGTCTCCACCTCGTTGGGTGCCGACACCCTCACCGTGCAAAGCGGCGCCACCATTACTGGCAACGTAACCTTGGGCGATGGCGCCAACAACGTGTTGGTTTCAGGCAGCACATCGTCCATCGTGGGTAACATTTCGGCCCTTACCAGCGCCGATTACGTAACCTCCACCAACGCCCTCATCAACGGTAACGTCAACCTCGGCGATGGCAACAACGTCATTGAGGTAACAGGCACCAGCGGTAAAATCAGCGGTACAGTTACCACCACGGCAGGTAACGACCGCTTGATCGTTACCAACGCAACCATTGCGGATGCGATTGACCTTGGCGCAGGTAACAACACCGCCGTCATCAGCGGTACCAGCGCCACTACCAAGGCCATTACAACAGGTACAGGTAACGCCACTCTCACTGTCAATGGCGCCCGTGTGAATGGCGACATTACAACGGGTACTGGCGATGCCACGGTAACCCTTACCAACGCCACCATTTCTGGTTCTTCTGTGTTTGGCGATGGTACCAATGCCGTAACAGCAACAGGTAGCACCATCAGTGGCTCTGTCACCTTCGGTACAGGCAATGATGCGCTTACCTTAATCAACTCCAGCGCCAAAGCCATTACCTTTGGTACAGGAACGGACCAACTGAACGTATCCGGTAGCACCGCCTTCACCATGGCAGGCGCTTTCTCCGGCTTGGAAAAAATGTACGTCAGCACCACCGCCGTAACCGCCGGTTACAGCTTGGGCACCACCATGACCAACCTTGGCCTGCAAAACGCCACGATGGACATCAACGAAAACCAAAACATCGCCTCAGCCGCCATTACCGCCAACAACAGCACCTTGAACATCGCGGCCGGTAAAGTGGTTACTGCCACTACCGCCGTGTTCAGCAACGCAGGTGTGTTGGGTGTCCACGTAGCCACCAGCCAATCAGCTGGTAAGCTGGCCCTCAGCGGCGCCCTTACAGGGGTTAGCGCCACCATCCGTCTGGCCTCCAATGCTGGATACATTAACTCTGGTACAGCCTTCCAAATCGTCAACGCCGGTGCAGCTTCCATTCTGCCAAGCCTCACCACATCTACCCAAGGCTTGTACACCTTCCAACTGGCCAACGATGGTAACAACGGCGTTAGCCTCACCATCCTGCGCGCTGCCACCAGCACCGCCGCCACCAACGATAGCAATGCCAACATTGCCCGCGTGATGGATGGCATCAGCAGCACCACCAACGCCCAACTGGTTGGCGTGCAAAACGCTTTGGGGAATGCCACCACCAGCGCTGGTGTTAACAGCGTGCTGGAAACCCTGAACCCCGCCGGTGGCGCAGGCGCCGCCATGGCTGGTGCCGCCACAGGCTCCGCCACGGGTAACCAAGTTTCCAACCGTTTGGCCATGCTGCGCGGTAACAAGGCAGGCATGAACACCGGTGACGGCATGTTCAGCAACCACTTCTGGGTACAAGGGTTCGGTAATGTTACCAGCCAAGACGACAAAGACGGCACCAAAGGCTACGACGCCACCGGTTACGGTACCACCGTTGGTTTGGATACTGACACCTTGATGCCCGACACCACGGTTGGTGCCGCCTTCAGCTACGGCCAAGCCAATGTGGAAAGCAATGCCGCAGGTAATGCCGAAACCGACGTGAACACTTACATGCTCACAGGTTATGGCGCCACCGCCGTGGGGAATGGCGTGTTTGTAAACGGCCAAGCCAACATTGCCAAAAACGCTTACGAAACCAACCGTTCTATCGCCGGTGTTGGCAGCAAAGCCATGGGTGAGTTCGACGGCATGCAGTATGGTTTGAAAGGTGAAATTGGCCGCGACTACGACTTCGAAGCCATCACGCTGACTCCCGTGCTCTCCGCCCAATACACCCACATCGATATGGACAAGTACACCGAAACCGGTGCCGGCGGTGCTGGCCTGGTGGTGAACGACCAAAGCTTTGATGGCTTGGACCTCGGCGCCGGTGCCAACCTGGCCTGGAACCTGCCTCTTGAAAACGGCGGTTTGCTGAAACCCATGCTGCGCGCCAAGTACATCTACCGCGCAGGCGATGACACGGTCGAAACTACCTCCCGCTTCATCGGTGGCGGTTCGTCCTTCACCACTCAAGGTGTTAAGGCTGACAAGAGCAGCATGAACCTCGGTACAGGCCTCATGCTCACCACGGTAGGTGGCGTAGACCTCAGCCTGGACTACGATGCCGACCTCCGCAGCAGCCTGACCGCCCACACCGGTCAAGTGAAAGCACGTTGGGCCTTCTAACCCACGGGTTTTTCCTATCCTCACAAGCGGCCCACGGGCCGCTTTGTGTTGGTTTTGGTTGCGTCATACCCGCGTAGGCGGGTATCCAGGGCTAAGTTCATTCCCTCTCTCTAGGCTCACATCTTCATATCTGCTAGGGTGCCCTCCATGCGCCAACTCTCCCTCTACACCCTTATCTCTGGCCTTGGCTTTGTGCTGGATTGCACCCTGTTCGCCCTCCTCCATCTGGGCCTCCACACCTCCGCCCTGCCTGCCAACCTCGCCAGCGCCGCAGCCGCGGTTACGCTGGTGTATTTTCTCTCCGCCCACAGGGTGTTCAACTACCAAGGCCAGCTTCTGTGGCCCAAATTTGGGGCCTATGTGGCCTATCAAACTACGGTTATTCTTTTATTTTCGTGGATTATTGCAACACTTGCCCTTTGGCTGAGTACCCCAGCCCTTGCCATCAAACTGGCTGTAGTTCCGGTTCAGTTCCTCATGAACTACCTCATCCTGAAGCAACTCATGGCCTTGTTTGAAAAGCCTTAAAGCTGTTCCCATAATGTGCTAGCCAGAGCCGAAAATGGGTTTTGGCGAGAACGACAGCTGCCGTGTACGTTCTGGTACAAAAAGCTGGCGCAGCGCAGACAAAACCTATTTGCAGGCCTGGCTAGTAAGGTTTGGGGATAGCTTTAATGGCTATGCCCTGCATGGGCTTCATGGTGATGCAACCCTAGCACCATCTCCTCGGTGGCAAACCATGCCACATCCACCGCCAACAACGCCAACGATACCATAAACACCTTAAAACTCTGGCTCTTTTTGGGCTTGCAATCCCCGTGGTGGCAGCTGCTTTGGGCAGCGGTACGGCAATCAATCTGGTAGGCCATGTAATTTAAAATACCACTCATCCCAACACTCACAAAAGCTGCCGCCAGCAACCACCCATGGTACGCATCCACAAACATGTACAACGGGTTGCTGGCTAAACTGGCCGCCAGCCCCAAGGTAGTACCAAGGCTAATCAGCCCCGCCACCACAGGTATCCCGCAGCAAAATATATGGGGTAGCACCGACAAAGCCGTCACTACAAAGGTGGTACGGCGCAACTGGTTGGCTGTCATCATTTCGTTCATAAGGTTATCCTTTGCCCGTAGGGTAACATACCTGTCAAGGCCCCCCCCGCCACGATTCTTACATCCATCAAACCCCCACTCCTTTTGGGCTTTTCAAGCCGCAACATCACAGGTATAGCTAGTCCCATGAAACACGTATACCATAC
>JBAQUT010000013.1:0-8285 GCA_049297695.1 Alphaproteobacteria bacterium
GCCTAAACAAAACTGTTTCAGAAGGCCTATTTTCTTGCACGTCGTTAGATTGGTACGTCTCACCAATTTCCAACGAACTCCAATAATCTCGAAAATGACGTCGTGTTTTCCGGTGAAGCACATAAAAAGCCACCCGCGATTGCCACAAGGCCTTAGGTGATGGGTCTTCCAAAAAGGTATGGTTTTTAGCTGAAAAACGACGCAATTTGTCTACGTCATTATCACGGATGGCCAAAGGGCCGTGCATCACAGCAACATCGGTCAGTTGCCCATAAATTAACGTTTTCACGTCATATGGCACACGCACATAGTGCTCCGTAAGAGCCGTATATGCCTCCAAGGTTTCAAGCCGCATGTTCATAGTTCTCCAAACTTGCTTGAGATATCTATATAAACGCTCTTCATTATGTATGCAAGATTATTGAATAAGAACTTTCCCAACCCGCGCACCCCCTTCGATCCACCCACCCCCCACCATCACCCCATGAGACGTATAAAACACTGCCGCCTGCCCGGGGCTAATCTGGTCTTCCGCCGCCTCCAACACCACCTCGGCCCGCCCCTCGCCCAGCATCCGCACCACCCCCGCACTCCCCCCGTGCTGCGCCCGCACTTTCACCACAACAGGGTACTCCTGTAACCCAGTAACCCTGTCATCCTGTAACCAGTTCAACTCCTTCACCGTAAACACCCGCCGCCCAAGGCTCGCCCGCGGACCCACTACCACCTCCCGCGTGTCGGGCTTAATTTCCACCACATACAACGGCTCGGCGCTCCCCCCTGGAAGCCCTTTCCGCTGCCCCACGGTGTACCCCACAATGCCGTCATGGCGGCCCAGCACGTTGCCAGCCTCGTCCACCACATTCCCCGGCGCATCCGCCTCCGGCGCAAACTTTTTCACCACAGCCCTGTAATCCCCCCCCGGCACAAAACAAATATCGTAGCTGTCCTTTTTGCCGTGCACGTGCAAACCCAACGCCTTGGCCAACTCCCGCACACGGGGTTTTTCCAGCCGCCCCAACGGAAACTCCAAAAACTCCAGCTGCTCTTGCGTGGTGGTAAACAAATAATAACTCTGGTCTTTCAGCGGGTCATCCCCCCTCATCAACACGGCCTTGCCATCCACCCACGCCTTCCGCACATAATGCCCCGTCACCAGCACATCCGCCCCCAAGGTTTTGGCCTTGTCCAACAGCTCTTTAAACTTGATGCGTTGGTTGCACCGCACGCACGGTATGGGTGTGGCCCCCGCCAAGTAGGTTTCCACAAAATCGTCTATCACTGCCGCCTTAAACGCCGTTTCCATGTTCAGCACATAGTGGGGGATTCCCAACGTCTGGCACACCATCCGCGCATCATACACATCGTCCAGCGCACAGCAGGTGCCGAATTGCTTGGTTGTTCCCCCATTGCTCGCAGGCGTGTCGCCCCGCAGGGGCGCTGAAGGAGTATAGTCCCACAACTGCAACGTCATCCCGATGGTTTTGTACCCCAGCGCATGGCACAGCGCCGCCACGCAGCTGCTATCCACCCCGCCGCTCATGGCCACCACCACGGTGGTTTCGGCAGGGTTTTTGCCCGCCACCAGTGGCGGAATGTTCACCCATTCAGGAAGCGTCATCACCATGCCCGCGTTATAGGCATGTTTGCACGCCACGGCAAGGGTTTAACGCGGCCCCAACAAACCTTTCAACGCGGTGGAAAGTTTCGCCCACCCCATCTGTTCCGCCAACCGCTGCAAACGGCTCTGCTGAGAAGGCTCCATGGCTAAAATGATGTGCTTCCGCTCCAACTCCGTCAAATCCGGCCGCAAGGCCTCCGCCAAATCCCTGCTTTCGGGCAGATACACCACACGCGGGTCGTGCATATCCATCCTTCAAGTATAAGAACATCAAAGCCTTCCTGCAAGAGGCCTTTACATGCCCATCTCTGGCGCTTTGGCAACCCACCCCTTCCGCACCCCCGTATAAGCACTCACCCTCGGCATGGGCTTCGCAACCGCCCGACGGAGCACGGCTGCAACCACCAGCTTAGCACTTACAGGCTTCAACACCGTAGCCGCCACCGCCATGGGCTTCACGCGCAACGGTGCTTTGGCAATCTTGGCAGGGGTTTTAGGTTCTAACGTCAACAGTTGTTTGGGCTGCTCGGGTAACTTAACAACCTGTGTCTGCAAGGAGGCCACAACCACCACAGGCGCATCATCCGTGCGCACCACCTCTACCCTTGGCTCTACCAGTACGGGCAATGGAACGGCTATGGCAGGCGCCAAAGCCATTGCCATCGGCTTTTCGGGAGTTGTCGGCACCAAGGTCGCCGTCGCTTCCGCCCTCAACTCATTCTCTGGTACGGAACATTTTTTGCTTTGCTGCAATTGCTGGGCCATGCCCCCCCACATCATCACATTCACCGGCAAGGCTGCATCTTTGTCCGTCACCACGCCCCGCTCCAACAACACCTTCTTCAACACAGCGTCCGACACAACTGTCCCCTGATACGGCGGCAAAACCCCGCAATTCACCTGCAACCAAGCAAGCACCCGTGACGTCACATCGTCATTGGCAAAAACACTCCCCATCGGGGTCATCAGCATCATAACAACAACAGGGGCAAAACGGGTTTTCATACTTGCTCTCTACTCCCATCCCAAGCCATCACGCAATACTGTATTCAATCTATTTTTTAAAGATACCAGCCATAGTAGCCAACATCTGCTCCACATCCCTAGGGCTAGTCCCCCACCCCATACTCACCCTAAACGCCCGCCGCGCTGCTCCCTCCTCCACCCCCATGGCCCGCAACACATGGCTCACCGCCACCCGCCCGCTGGAACACGCGCTCCCTTGGCTTACGGCCACACCCTGCATGTCCAGCGCCATCACCATATCCTCCCCCAACATAGGCCCCACCAGTTGCACCACATGGCCCACTTTGGCGGCCTTCGGCGCCACAACCTCCAGCGGAAGCCCCTCCAAACCCGCCACAAACCGTTCCATCAGCCCCGCCACAGTCTCCCGCTCACGGGCCACATCCAACGCCTTCACCGCCGCACCCAGCCCCACAATCCCCACCACATTCTCAGTACCCGCACGGCGGTTCCGCTCCTGCGCCCCCCCCGTCATCTGGGCCACCATACGGTCTTGAACCTCACTTTTCACCACCAACACCCCAACACCCTTAGGCCCGCCAAACTTATGCGCTGTCAAACTCAGCATATCCACCCCCAACGCATCCATGTTCACATCCACATGCCCCACAGTCTGAACGGCATCCGTATGACACAACGCCCCGTACTTATGGGCCAGCGCCGCCACCTCCGCCACAGGCATAAGCACGCCCGTCTCGTTGTTGGCATGCATCACGCTTACCAACGCCACGCCACCCCGCTTCAGCTCGTCTTCCAAAGCCTCCAACCGCACCACGCCATCCCCATCCACAGGCACCACCGTGCCACCCAACGCCTTGGCCGTTTCCAACACACAATCGTGCTCTACGGCACTCACCACAACCCGCCCCCGACCCACCACACTCCGCAAGGCAAGGTTGGCCGCCTCGGTGCCGCCGCTCGTCAACACCACGCGCTCCGCCCGCACCCCTATCAACTCACCCACAGCCTTGCGCGCCCCATCCACCGCCATCCGCGCCGCCTGCCCTTCCCCGTGCACGCTGCTGGGGTTCCCAAACACATCCAACGCCCCAACCATGGCCGCCTTCACCTCGGGCCGAACAGGCGTCGTCGCCGCATTGTCCAAATAAACCCGCATTACGCTGCTTGCCATCTCAGTTAATCCGCACCTTGGTTCCCACCGCCGCCACGGGCGATGGAACATGCCCAACACCCACCTCGCCATCAAGTACCATTTGCAACGTCACACGGGTTAAAAATTGCTGCATATGTGCCCCCATGGCAGCCCATAAATCGTGGGAGTTACATTTCCGCCCCCCCGCACACACGGGCTCCAAAACCTGCCCCGTCAACGGGTGAATCCCTTCCAACTTATACAACGTTTTACAACGCGTTATATCCAAGTCTTCTTCCACCGCATCAATCACATCCGCCAGCGTGATTTCAGCAGGCACACGGGCCAAAACATACCCGCCGCCTGGCCCCCGCGTGCTGCTCACCACCTTGTTCTTACGAAGCTTGCCAAACAGCTGTTCCAAGTAACTCAAACTAATGCGCTGACGCTCCGCAATCTGCGCCAACGTTACGGGCATCACCTTGGTATCACGGGCACCCGCCACACTCATTTCGGCCAAATCCAACATGGCCATCACCGCATACCGCCCGCGTGTACTGAAATGCATCCCCAATCCCCTAAAGTTGACTTCTCTTAGGGGTTATTACGCTTCACTTCACTCTTTCGTCAAGAGAGTTGGCTGTTTCGTCTCCACCTTTCGCTCATCCCCGTAACACCAAAAAAAAGCAATATCATCATTCGCATCCAACACACGCTGGGCTCCTTGAACCCCCTCACCTAGCAACATCGTCCCAACCGCGGGGTCTCTAAAACGGTTGTAGTTGGTATAATCACCCTGAAGCCGCTCTCCAACACCTTGTTTATGCCCCATCACCAAGCGCCACAAAGCACTACCAGGGTCTCGATACACCGCCACAGCCGGAGCTTCCAATCCTTTATCCAAATGAGGTATTTCTCCCGCTAAATAGGCATCATACTGCCGTTGCAATTCTTCCGCCGCCCCTTGGGCTTCGGCCATCACCAAATAGAGGTATGCCCCCTCCACCGGCGGACGCTTTTCTATCGCACTATAAACTGATAAACTCACGTTTTTTATAACAAAATCTGAAACATGAGACTTCAAGTCTTCTTCAGACATACCTTGTTCCATCCCCAAAACCTGCCGCAACGATCCGACCACTTTTTTTAAGTAACTCATATTTTCTCCTCCATAAATGTAAATCTTACTTCTGAATAAATAGGTCTCATTATCATGTTTTTCAAGATGTAATCACGAAATCCTTGCAATCCAACCACCACCTATGCCATAAGCCCTCCACGATTAACCACAAAAGCCTGTTTCATACTCCAGTTTTCGCTGAGCAGTGGTGATTTTTGGCTTTTGAGCAGACCGAGCACCGTAAGCGTACAAACTAGGTACGTGCGGAGCGGAGGGCAAACAAAAGCCAAAAATCGCCCTGCTCAGTAGAAAAATGGAGTATGAAAAATGCCCGACGTCAACTTTTTAGGCCCAGCCGGTCGCTTGGAAGGCAAATATTTTAGCCAAAACAAGCCCGAAACACCCATCGCCGTAGTGCTGCACCCCCACCCGCTGCACAACGGCACCATGAACAACAAGGTTACCTACAACGTTTACAAAACCTTTGTAAAACATGGCTTCAACGTGCTGCGCTTCAACTTTCGCGGTGTGGAAAACAGCGAGGGCACGTTCGATAACGGCATTGGCGAAATCAGCGACGCCGCCGCGGCCATCGATTGGCTCCACGCCCAACACGCCCACGCGCCGGAAATCTGGCTGGCAGGCTTCAGCTTTGGCAGTTGGATTGCCACCCAAATGCTGATGCGCCGCCCGGATTTGCACCGCTTTGTGGCCATCGCCCCGCCCGCCGGCCTGTACGATTTCGGCTTCCTCTCCCCCTGCCCCACCAGCGGCCTGGTTATTTACGGCACAGCGGATGAAATCACCCCACCCCACGATACCGAAGCCCTGATGCGCCATACCGTCCGCCAAAAAGGCATTACCATCTCCGCCGCCAAAGTGCGAGGCGCCGATCACTTCTTCACCAACCACATGGACGATCTTACCAACACGCTCAGCGCCTACATCAAGCAAGAAAGCGGCAAAAAAACGAGATAGCTACCTTGTGGGTGCTTTTTCCGCCGCCATTCTTCTGGCCTCAACCATGTAACCTTTGAATTCTCTCCGATACTCTCGAGTAAATTCATTGTCTGGTGCACGTGGTAACTTACGGGCTTCATCAAACATCATTTTATCGTGGTAAGGTTTTGTTAAATAACGTCTGTACGTTTCAAGTAATTTCAACAGATTGTTATTTTCTTCCCGTAATTTCTCTCGTGTTGCAGGGGGGGCCAAATCAAACTCTTTACTTTTCCTCGCTTTCAATACTTTCAAAGCATCCATCACGTCTTGGCTATAAAAACTTCCATCATCCACCACTTCAATGGCATACCTATAGTAGGAAGCATTTTGAATCATTTCCTTTTTAAAATCTTCACTCGCCTTTTGCCTATGTTCTTGATTATCATAATCAATCATAGGTACAGGTGGTACACTTTTTGTTAAAGAATCTGACTTTATTTCAACCTTAAGGGTTGCTTCAGGAACGCGGTTAGAGCCTGCATTTCCACAAGCTGCCAAGGCAGTACTGCTAGCAAGCGCCGCCACAATGGCCATACGCGTCCCGAATGTGCTCATACAAAAAACCTTTCTAAGTACCCAATTATATCTCATGCCACAAGCCTGCCTGACACTCCCCTACCTCCCCCGCACCCCATACGCCCGCAAAATCTTCACCACCGCCCTAAAATGCTCGCGCAACGTTTGCCGCCGAATGGCCAAGGCGATGTCACTCACAACCCCCAAATCATCCGCACAGGCCCACCCCACACTGGCCAAGGCATCCTGCAAAATCTTCCAATCTTGGTCGGAGACATCCTCTGGCTCCACTTCCCGCGCAACCAAATTCCGTATCCCCTCCGCGGTTTGTAAAATGTCCGCAATTATACGGTTCCGCCCGTAGAGCGGCTCACCTCCCCCAAAGTCATGACGCATAAAACTCATTACAAACTTCCCACACTCATCACCGGCACCAACTCCACATAGCTGCTATCCCCATAAGGCTTAAACACCCGCGCACGGCCCAAGGCGCTGGGGCATACAGCATATTCGCCTTTGGCCCTGTCGCGGGCCCCTTCAAAGCGGATATCCACAAATTTCACGCACACCGCTTGCCCGCCCGCCAACGGTTTTTCCAACACGCCGTCGTACACGGCATAACGTGCAAACCATTCAAACGGAGTATCCCGCCATGCGCCGTAAGCCCGTTCGGCACGGGTACGTTGGGCGGGGGTATCGTTCCCAGCCGCCCCAAAACGGTCGTACACGCGCCATTCCGCCAGGCTTACGGGGCGGTATAACGCATCAATCCGCGCCGCCCGCGTGGCCCCGGTTTCAGGCAGTTTCACAGGCGCCGTGCGCTTCAGGTTTACCAACGCATCGTGCACAAACCCTTGGCCATCAGTTATCACAATCCGCCAATTCAAGGGGCTTAACGGTTGGGGTAAGGCCACCACACTTGCATTCTCCAGCTTGGCCGCCGCCACATGATTGTGGCCCACCCCACGCGCCTGCCACGCAAACCCTGCGGTGGATAATATGTACAACCCCACACACACCAACCCCATGCGCGCCACATAATGCCGGAAGGGGTAAAAAATCCCCCCCACCATCAAACTCAACACCGAAAGCCCCAAAATCAACGCGTCAAAATCGTACAACACCTTCAGCCCCACACGGCCATCCCACAATAACGCAAGGGGAGCAATGCCGTCGTCCGTCAGCAAGGCCAGCAGCACCGTGGTGCCCATAGCGGCCACGGTGGCAATGTACAGGTCGCCAAAATTCCGCCCGCTTACCGTGCGCAGCACACCTGCCACCACCACGGCATGAAACGGTATCAGCGGCAACGCCCACATCACCCCATAGGCCATTTGTAGGTACGCACCCTGCCCCACAAACTTCAACACAATATCGCTGTACGGGTACAAGGCCCCCGCTGCGCCCGCCACTATACGCCACCATCCAAGCCCGGGCTGGGCGTAGCCTTGCTCACCTTCCACGCGCACGCCGGTACGCACGGCCCACGCCACCACACAACCAATCCCAAGGGCAATTAACGGATGCATTTAATCGCGTGATAATTTGTTATCATCAGGCGTAGTTGTTTTAATTTGGGCACTTGAAATACCTTCTTTTTCTTGTCGTTTCGCGACAATCATAGCCTCAATCTGCCTCAACGAACGCGTATGACGCGGAACAACCCCACCCTCCTGTTCCAAAATAGTCCCAGCTAAATGAATCAAGGCATGACGAACAAGGTCTATGTTCGATATCGCCCCAACATCAACTCTCAACCACTCCAACGAATTTCTATCTTCAAACACCATATTCATCCTCACCTCTCCTGAGGCCGTTCCAACGTCCTGTGCATCATCAATTTTTTTCATAACATACCTTTCTGTAGTTCACACCTTATAATGTATACCTACCTACACCGTCAACCC
>JBAQUT010000014.1:0-5121 GCA_049297695.1 Alphaproteobacteria bacterium
GATTTGAAATGACAGATATCGAGTTTGCCCAATGTATTGGGTTAACTGGGAATGAAACATCATTTACGCAAGAGCAAAAAACAAATATTGATTTATTATTTCAATTAAGTGCCACAGCCCTCTCCGAGGCTGGCGAAAGTATCAAACCTAGAAAATATTTTGAGAATATGGGTTTACTTCAGAGTATCTTGGCTGGTGGTCAGAGCAATCTGAACGCAACCAAGCTTGCGCACTTTGATAAAAAAGGTACGTGTGGTGCTATTTGGCGTTAAGTTTAGCTACTTGCATTGGTGCCGCAATCACTCGCTCGGTGCAATCACCAGCAAATCATCCTTCAGCCGCAGCATGTAGCCGGGGTGACGGTTGATAAACCATTGCAGCTGGCGGATGGTGGGGTAGCCTTCCAAGCCCCGAAAGTCGCGGCTGTCGTCGATCACAATCACGTGGCCTTTTACAGGGTGGGCCATCAGGGCCTGCAGTTCGGCCAGCACGGGGCTGGCAAGGTCGCCATAGGCGGTGGGGCCGCCGGAAAAATGGCCGTCCAGCCAGAACAAGGTTGGGGTTTTGAGGGTAGTGAGGTGGGTGGGGAGCAGCTTGCCGCTGTCGCCCAAATACAGCTCTACGTGTTTGTGTTTTTTAAGTTTTTTCACGTTGGCGGCGTGGAGATCTGGCGCCAGTTCGTAGCTGAGAATCCGCTTAAAGTGCGGCGCCATAAACTCCACCGTTTCGCCCAAATACGTGCCTGTTTCCACAAAGTTTTGAAGGTTGTAGGCTTGGCCCAACGCCAGCAACGCTTGGCGTTTTTGGAAGGGCAGCAGGGCAGGAATCGGCTGTTTGTGCAGCATGTTTTGCACGCTGCGGGCCAAACGGATGACGGTCATCACCGCTTTGCCCAGGGCGTAGGTGAGGGGGTTGGATTTCAGGGTTTCGTAAGCCATGGCCCGTTATACGCACATCGCGCAGGTTTGTCGGGCGGTATGCCTTGTTTTTGGGCGGAGTTAACGGGAGTGGCTTTGGTTCTGCTTCATCGCAGCTCGTTGCTCGGCAGAGGGGAATATAAAAATCTTGGCCGAGTGAAGGGGGCGGCCATGAAGTTCCGCTTTGGCGATACGGATGGCAGCCGTTATTTCGCGTAACCCCAATAATTGATAATCGTCCAAAACGGCAACTGTTTCGTTACGGATAACATAAGCTTTTTGGAGATTCTCGGCCGTAGGCGCCTTCAATAACGTTTCAGTGGCCTGCAGCAAGCAGGCGTTGATGTTGGTCACTTGGAGGTCGGTCAGGCTCATATGCCACATATGGGAACGAAACGGGCATTTGACAAGGGGTGCTGGCTTGGCAAACGCCCCAAGGCTGGTTAGGCTTGCCCCAACAACAGAAAGCACCGCTATGACCATTTCCAACTACCTTGTGCCCATGGTGATTGAACAAACCGCCCGTGGCGAGCGCAGCTTTGATATTTTCAGCCGCCTGCTGAAGGAGCGCGTGGTGTTTGTCAGCGGCCAAGTGGAAGACCAAATGGCCAACCTGATTGTGGCCCAGCTGCTGTTTTTGGAGGCTGAAAACCCCGAAGCGGATATCAGCATGTACATCAACAGCCCTGGCGGCGTGGTCACGGCGGGTATGGCTATTTACGACACCATGCAGTACATCCGCTGCCCTGTAAGCACCATTTGCATGGGCCAAGCGGCCAGCATGGGCGCGGTGTTGCTGGCGGGCGGTGCCAAAGGCAAGCGCTTTGCGCTGGGTAACAGCAAAATCATGATCCACCAACCCCTTGGCGGTGCCCAAGGGCAAGCGACGGATATTCTCATCCAAGCCGATGAAATCCGTAAAACACGGGATAAACTGAACGGCGTGCTGGCCCATCACACGGGGCAGAAAATCAGCAAAATCGCTGACGACACCGAGCGCGATAACTTCATGACCAGCGAAGAAGCCAAGGCGTATGGCTTGATTGATTCCGTGCTGGTGCAGCGGGAGAAGGCGGCGAAGAAGAAGTAAGTTACCAGCGCGACCAGCGGTTGGAAGGTCTTGTCATGCTCCATGTTTGGACGTAGTGAGGCCGACTGTCTTGCTGGAGGAGATTTACTGTAAAATCGTTGGTGCTGTAGGAGCTTTGGTGTTTTTGAAGAACCCGATCAAGTTGATCTATTTCAGTGGATGTTGGGGGATTGCTGAGCAAGGTGCTGCGGAGAGCGTAGATGCTTGCCATGCCGTGGGTACGAAGGTGTTCGGTGATGGTGAGGTACAGGGTTTCATCGCTGACGGCGGGTTTGGATGAAGTGAGGGAGGTTTGGGCGGGTTTGTGTTTCATGCGCTTTTTTAAGGTATACGTGTGGGGGATGTCAAGTGCCTCTTGCAACCCGCGCCATCCGCCCCCATACTTGCCTTATGACCAAACGCCCCGACCCCATTGCTGGTATTATGCGCCGACGCCGTGCCGAACCCACGGAAGTTTACAGTGCCGAGGAAGTGGATAAAATTTTAAGCCATTACAAGAAATTGCAAAGCGATGTGGCGCGGAAAGAACATGAAATTGCAGCTTTGGAACGTGACCGTAAAAGTTGCCCAGTGACCGGCCTTGCCAACGCCCGTACGTTGCGGGACGAGGTGGAGCGCAGCGTGGCCACCGCCCAGCGGTATGGCCGCCGCCACGCCTTGTTGTTGGTACAAGTGAACGATTTTGAAGGTTACAACGCCATGGGGGCTGAAACGGCGGTGGCGGTGCTGACCCATGTGGCGCGGTTGTTGCGCCAGAACATCCGGGCCACCGACATTGCAGCCCGTGTGGAAGGCTGCCTGTTTGGCGTGATTTTGAACGAGCTGAGGGCCATTGAGAACGCCGACTTCCGGGCTGCCGAACTGGCCAAAACGCTGGCCCATACGCCGTGTATTACGCCGCGGCATAGCCTCACTCTTTCCGCCAGCATTGGCCCTTATGTGTTTGGGCTGGATGACGATGTGGACGGCATTTACGCCAAAGCCCACGCCGCGCTGGAGTTGGCAGCGTCGGCAATTGCCTAAAACGTAGGCAGGATAGGCCTATTGCATACCCCTCTCTGCTAAGGTGCGCGCCATGAGCACACGGCACACCAGCGGCGTATGGGTGGACAAAGACCTTCACGGGTTGGTAGCAAACGGCGGCCTGAAAGCGACGCGGCCACTGGTCGAGGGGCAGATCCAACCCGCCAGCGTTGACTTGCGGTTGGGCCCCAAAGCGTACCGTGTTCAGGCAGGCTTTTTGCCCCGCGCAGGTCAACCCATTGCGGGGTATCTCAACGGCCTTGCGATGTACGAACTGGACCTGACCAAACACCAGATTTTTGAAAAAGGTGGCGTGTATGTGGTACCGCTGATGGAAAGCCTTGCCTTGCCCCCCCACGTGCAAGGTGGTGCCAGCCCCAAAAGCAGCACGGGGCGGTTGGATATTTTTGTGCGCCTGCTGCTGGATGGTGTGGGCACGTACGATACCGTGCCGGCGGGGTATGCGGGGCCGATGTATCTGGAAATATCCCCTCTCACGTTCCCCATTATTGTGCGGGAAGGGGATAGGCTGAGCCAGTTGCGGCTGCGGGAAGGCGACGTTGCGGTGAACGATGCCGACCTGCGCGCCGTGCACGCCCACACCACGCTGACGCGGGATTTGTACCAGCCGCTGATGGCTGACGACGGGGCGGCTCGCATCAACAACGGCGTGTGGTTCAGTATCGATTTGCACGGGGCGCCCGAAGTCCCAAACCCCATCATCGGCTACCGCGCCAAACACCACACCCAGCCCATCGATTTGGCCCGCGTGGGCGGCTACCCGTACCACCAGCATTGGGAACCCATTTACCGCAACGATTGCAAACCGCTTATTTTATACCCCGAAGAATTTTATATTTTCGCCTCGCGGGAGGGGATTTGCATCCCCCCCAGTTACGCCGCCGAGATGGTGGCGTACGATACCCGCATTGGCGAAATACGCGTGCACTATGCGGGCTTTTTTGACCCCGGCTTTGGGTACGATGCCGCGGGCAAGCTGCATGGCACCACGGCGGTGCTGGAAGTGCGCGCCCACGACGTGCCCTGTGTGTTGGAAGATGCCCAGCCCATCGGCCGATTTGTGTTTGAGCGCTTGATTCAACCCAGCCAAACGTTGTATGGAAGCGGTATTGGCAGCAACTACGCGGGCCAAGGCCTGAAGCTGGCCAAACAGTTTAAAATGGAGATATAATCATGACACAGAAACAACCCATCCAGCCTCAAATCCCACCCTACCTGAAGGCTTTTGTGGCCAAGGGCTTTGGCATTGCCCGTGTGAACGTACCTTACGTGGGCCCTTGCCACATGGCGTTGCACCCTTACATGACAACAGCCCTGAAGGTTGTGGCGCCATGGTATGTGGTTGAAACGACGCCCGAACCTACCCAAGCCCCTGCACCAAGTCAGGGCCACAGTCATTAAGCTGATTCTCGCCAGCCAAAGCCCGCGCCGGAAAGAGATTCTAGGCGGGCTTTTGGAAGGCACGGGTTATACGTTTACCATCCAACCCGCCCATGTGGATGAAACGCCGCTGAAACGCGAAACACCGCTCGCCTATGTGCAACGTATCGCCAAGGCCAAGGCGTTGCACGTGGCGGCCCAAAACCCTGGCAGTGTTGTGATTGCGGCGGATACCCCCGTGATTATAGGCCGCCGCATCCTTCAATCGCCATCAACGGTGGAGGAGGCCCGTGCGATGCTGAAACTTACCAGCAACCGCCGCGTCCATGCCCCCACCGCCGTGGTGGTGGTGGATGCCCACGGGAAAGCCCACGCCAAACTGAACGAGAATTGGATTAAGTTTGGTACTCTCTCGTTAGCTGATATCGATACCTATCTGGCCAACCCCGCCAACTGGAAAGGCATTGCGGGGGCCATTCAGGTAGAAAACCATTTTATGGCAAGCCGTATCTCGGCCATCCATGGCAGTTACAGCGGCATTCTTGGCCTTCCTCTTTATGAAACCTGCCTGTTGCTGCAACGGGCGGGCTTAAAGCTGTAGTTACTTGTTTGAAATAATGGGTTTTCTGCTTTTAAAATGGTAACTGCTCACAACAGTTACAACTTACAACCAACAACACCTTGCACATT
>JBAQUT010000015.1:0-20500 GCA_049297695.1 Alphaproteobacteria bacterium
ACCATACCCTTGGTGAATTAGCTAAAGATACAGAAGGCTTGGATATAGCCCGTGTTAATTTAGAAGACCCTAACTTGGCACCCTTACAAAGGCTTTTAGCTGTTCATAAATATGGTGTTGCTGGTACGGAGGCGACTTTAAATGTAACGAGCGGTAGGGTTATACCGAGAGCTGTTGTTTCAACGATATTAGATATAGGTTCATATTCCGCTTTTGTAGCCATAGGGGCTGCTAAGGCTGTTGATACGGAAATTGGAAAACTTATGAGTGATGACGACAAAACTCTTTCTTAAATAGTCTTGACGAACCCGTTAAACCACCCTATTTCTTAAGGGCTGGCGGTTTCCGTGCAGCCCATCTCTCGCCTTCTAGCCTGATTTTGCGATGATGTGCCAACCAAGCAAAGTGAGTTTTACCCTTTTTTATCATGGATGATTTTACCAAACCGCGTCGGATGACGTTTACCCCCTCGGCTTCCACCAAGACCGTGGTGACCCCCAGCAGCACCGAACCTGTGGTGCCTCCCCGCGGGTTGGACGAGCCTACCGAGCGCGGCCCCCGCGAGCGGTTTGACCGTGGTGACCGTGGGTATGGCCGCGGGCCGCGCCGTAACTTTCGGGACGACCGTGGTGGCGACCGCCCCCGTTATGAACCCCGTGTGGAAAGCCCCATGGACAGTGGTGCTCCACGCCAAGACATGCCCTTGGAGCGCCCTGAACGCCCCATGCGCCCGATGGTGGACGATGATGCGGCGCCTGTTGCCACGACCGGTGCGGAACGAAAAATACCTGATATTAAGCATTTGAATGACTTGCGGAAGTTGAGCAACGACGATTTGTTCCAACTGGCGGAAGATTGCCAAGTGCGTGACCCGACCAACTTGCGGCGGCATGAGATGATGTTCCGTATTGTGGAAACCTTGCCGCGGGACATTGAAGTGCGCGGGGAAGGTGTGTTGGAAGTGTTGAGCGACGGGTTTGGGTTTTTGCGCAGCCGCGACAACAGTTATGTGGGCACGCCGGAAGATATTTACGTGAGCCCTAGTACCATTCGTCGGATGGGTTTGCGGACGGGGGATAGTATGAGTGGCACCGTGCGCTACCCCAAACCTGGCGAGCGGTATTTTGCCTTGGTAAATTTGGAAGTGATGAACGGTGGCGACCCCGAAAAACAGCGCCACCGTCGCAACTTTGACAAGCTGACGCCGTTGTACCCCAACGAGAAGTTTAACCTTGAGGATGGCAACAACAAGGACAAAACGGGGCAGGTGATTGATTTGGTATCTCCCATTGGGAAAGGCCAGCGCTGCATGTTGGTGGCCCCGCCCAAGGCCGGTAAAACCGTGATGATGAAAAGCATTGCCCACGCCATTGAGGAAAAACACCCCGAAGTGGAACTGATTGTGCTGTTGGTGGACGAGCGCCCTGAAGAAGTTACGGATATGGAACGGAGCGTGAAAGGGGAGGTTGTAAGCAGTACTTTTGATGAACCGGCCAGCCGTCACGTGCAAGTGGCTGAAATGGTAATTGAAAAAGCCAAGCGCATGGTGGAACAAGGCAAAGACGTGGTGATTTTGCTGGACAGCCTGACCCGTTTGGCCCGTGCCTACAACACCGTGGTGCCGAGCAGCGGTAAAGTGCTGACCGGTGGTGTTGACGCCCACGCGCTGCAAAAACCCAAACGCTTTTTTGGGGCTGCGCGGAAGATTGAGGAAGGTGGTAGCCTAACGATTATTGCCACGGCCTTGATTGATACGGGAAGCCGTATGGATGAAGTGATTTTTGAAGAGTTTAAGGGGACGGGTAACAGCGAGCTGTGGCTTGACCGCAAACTGGTGGAAAAACGGACGTACCCCGCCATTGATGTTTCCAAGAGTGGAACGCGGCATGAGGAGTTGCTGTTTAGCCCCGAAGATTTGCAAAAAATCTGGATTTTGCGCCGTATCCTTCAGCCCATGGGTGTGGTGGAAAGCATGGAGTTTTTGCTGGATAAAATGCGGAAGACGCGCAGCAATGCGGAGTTTTTCAAGCTGATGGCGCAGTAATATAATGGGGCCTCTGGCCCTGTTAGCTTGTTAGGGTTAGATTGATAACATGAAGCCACTTATTCTCTGCATGAAATGGGGAACCCGCTATGGGGCGGAGTATGTGAACCGTTTGCACAGCATGTGTGTGCGGGGGATGGGAGGCAAGCCCTTTGATTTTGTGTGTTTTACGGATGATGCGACGGGATTGGTGGCGGGGGTTGATGCGCGGCCGTTGCCAAGTTTTGAGGGAGTTCCAGCCCATTTGGCTGTAAAGCCATGGCGGAAGTTGACGTTGTGGAAAGATGATTTAGACAAAGACTTTATGGGGCGGAATACCCTTGTGTTGGATGTGGATGTGGTGATTACAGGCGATTTGCAAGCGTTTTTTGAGTTTGAGCCTGCATGGGAGTTTGTGGTGTGGCGCAACCCCACTAAGCCGAACTCGGGTGTTGGGAATACCAGTGTGTTTCGTTTCAAAGTTGGAAGTCATCCGGAAATTTGTGAGCGGTTTGTTGCAAATCCGGTAGGTGTGTGGCAGGGAGAATTCCGTATTGAACAAGAGCTGATTGCGGCGCGGCTGGGGGATGGCACGGCAGCGCGGGAGACGGGATTGCGGCCTGAAGTGGCTAATGACCCGTTTTATAAGGGTTTGAACGTGATGGGATATTGGCCCGCGGGGTGGTGTGTGAGCTTTAAGGAAGACGTGATGCCTGAATGGCCGATGCGGTTGTGGCAGGAGGCCAAACTGCCTGTGGGGGCGAGGGTGGTGGTGTTTCATGGCAAGCCTGACCCTGACGAAGCGTTGCGAGGCGAGTGGCCGAGCGTGTGGTGGAAGCGGTGGTATAAGACGATACGGCCTGTGGGGTGGATTGCGGACTACTGGCGTTAAAAGGAGCGTTTATAAGATGGACATGGCTTTAAATGTCTTTGCCTTTTCTGTATACTTATATATATTGCCCCAAACTGTGGAAAGTGTACTTAATATGAAGAAGTATCCCGTTGTTTTTATGAATATCCAAAATGTGCAGGAGCATGTGGGGTGGGTGACATTGAATGAGGGGTGTTTGGAAGAAATCCATGACCATGAGCGGGGTTTGAACTGGGCGCTACTTGTTTCGGGCATGAGGGGGAATTTGGGTTTTTGGATATATCGGGAAGATGAGAAGCCTATACGGCAGGGGGGATATGTTTTCCCTTTGTGGTTTCAGGATGGAACTGCATTACATAGCCCTGTAATGAAACTGTTTTATGGAGTGGTAAACGATATAAAATCAAATAGTATGAGTGTGTTACCGCGTGGAATTGTGGAGCAAGGATTGATAGGGAAGTTAAGTGCTTCGGAATTTGTAGAGGCCTGGTACAAAGATGTATTGGCCGTGTATGTGCGAGAACTAGCCGAGGGTACAGCCTCGGATGATTTAATTGAAACGTTGGATGCGGTGTTTGAAGAGATGGGGGTGGTTGCAACCTCGGTACATGGTGATGATACGGTGGGTGGAGATGTGATGGAGTTGACTTTTGTGGATAAAAGCAACCTATGGATAACTCCTCAGGGGATTAAAAAAGTAACGACGTTTAGCCGAGGAAATGAGGAAATGGCTCGGAAATTGAATACTATGATAGCTTACGAAGGACGGGCGTAAAGGTTATCCGAGGATTTTAGCGCCTAAGGGTTTGCCGCCGAGGAGGTGGAGGTGGAGGTGGGGGACTTCACCTTGGGAGTCGGGCCCAGCATTGATGACGATGCGGAACCCACTTTCAAGGACACCAGCTGCTTTTGCAACATCAGGAATGCTGGCCATGAGTTGCCCTAAAAAATTGGAGTCATCAGGGGTGGCGTCTTGCAGGCCAATGAGATGTTGTTTGGAAATAATAACAATATGGATAGGTGCTTCGGGGTGGATATCGTGAATAGCCAGCACATAGTCATTTTCAAATACCACTTTGGCGGGGATTTCGTTTCGAAGAATTTTGCCGAAGATGGTGGGGTTGGTGGCGAGGGAGTGGCGAGGGTTCATGGGAGGATATTAGGTGCTAGGATGCTAGGATACTAGGAAAAAGTGGTGTGCTGATCTAACTTTTAAATAAACATTTACTTACAGTATACATGAAAAATAAATATAGTGGCAGGTGGGGCTAGGCGGCGGGGGGTGGATTGGTTAAAGTTTGGGCGACATAACCCTGCAAGGGGTTGGGTGGGGGGCTGAGGGGCCCTTGCGTGAACAGGGGAGGAGGCGCGAACAATGAAGTTAGCAGCGGTACGGAAGGCGTTTGTAAACCGTGGCAAGGTGGCCGTAACGGTGCGGCGCGCGCGGGTGAGTGATGTGCCGCAGATTGTGGCGTTGGCGAAGATTCGGGATGGGGCCAAAAAGAAATGGAGCGCAGGGCGGCGCAGCGGGTTTACGTTGCAGTTGCGGCATATTGTGCGGGGGAACGACAACCACCGTTGCTGGGTGGCGGTGGATGAGGCCAAGCGGATTGTGGGCTACGGTTTTGCGAGTTTTACCTACAGCCCGATTGATGACGGCATGTGGTTGCATGTGACCGAGTTGTACGTGCGCCCGCGGTTGCGCAGCAGCGGCGTGGGGCAGCGTTTGATGCGCACCATTAAAACCGCCAGCCGCAAGGTGAAGGCGCGGGGAGTATCGTTGATAACCCACCCCAACAACATGGAGGGGAAACGGTTTTACCGCCGCCACGACTTTGCCATGATGGGGATGGTGAGTTGTTGCTGGGTTGGGTAGGTGTTGATTATGGCCCAACATATTATTTCACGAAGTGGATGGTGTTCGGCAGAACATGATGTTGCGATGATTGGCTACGCCGCTTGTGTGAGTGGGAAAAAACGGGCGAAAGTTCTTTTTTTAAATACGGCAAGTTCTAGCACTCCACGATACTTAGAAAATGCCCAAAAAACGATAGAGGCAGTGGGTTGTGAATATTCAACCTTGGATTTGTTTGGAAGTATTCGCGAAGATTATAGTTCTTTTATAATGTCACATGACGTTGTTTATGTAGGTGGGGGGAATACTCGGAGTTTAGTGGCATTATGGAAAGAATACGGGATTGATAAAATTTTACAGGAAGCATCTACCATAAACGGTACCATTTTAACGGGTTTTAGTGCAGGTGGTATTTGTTGGTTTGAACAATGTTTGACGGATTCGCTTGCGGGCGAGCCTCAAACTATTAAAGGCCTTGGTTTTTTAAAAGGAAGTGCTTGTCCTCATTACGATGTTGAGGCATTGCGGCGTCCTACTTACATCAAAAAAGTAATACAAGGTGAGATATTGCCAGGTTATGCTTTGAGGGATTTCTCGGCACTTCACTTTATCGATGGAGAGTTATTCAAGGCTTTGACAACCCAAAAGGGAAAAGCACCTGCATATGTAGGTTTGGATGGTGTTGAAAAAGATGTTTCCGTTGAGTTTTATAAGGCAGATGTTTGAAACGGATTATTCGCGGTCTGCGCTTGGATGTTCGCGGATCATGCTCCAGAATTGACGTTGGATGTCGCCCGCGTCGCGGGGTTGGGCGGGGGAGTTATCGATGGGTTTGCCGCGGGTGAGATTGAGGGCTGTGAGGTGGGATGTGTGCCAGCGTTGACCGTTGCGGTTGACCAGAGACGTTCCGTTGGGTGTAACCCCTCGCTGCATGGAGCCTGGCACGGCCAGCACGAGAGGGCCTGCTGGAGTGATGATGGGGTTGGCGATGCACAGCCAAGGAATGGAATACTGGTATTCGCGGAAGGGGGTATCCCGTACGGCACCCCATGTGGCGGAGATGACTCCGCCTTTTTCGGCACCATTGGCAAAGGGTTGTTTGGGGTAGGGGGCTTTGAATATGCTGTGAACCATCAACTCCACGTCTTTATCTGTCACTTTGGGTAAGGTGGCGGAGGGCTGGTGAAGGGGCTCTAGGTTTTCCCACCCGACGGTGGTGGTGGCTTCAGGGGCGAAGGCCCATGTATCATTCTCATAGTTAGGGCGTACGGGGATGGCTACGGCCCGTGAGCCAACGCCGTGGGTGTTGATAACCCAAACAATTTCGATTGCTTGGATTTCGCCTTGGAACGGTGATGGAAAGCCCGTGTAGCGACGGTAACCTGTGTGTGCCATGTGATATTTCCCCTTATGTAAGGGTTTGTATACTGTGTGGGGTTGGATTTAGCAAGGGGTGTTGGAATTTTAATGGATTTATGTTTACGTATAGGCTAAGTATTGCATACACGAACAAGGAGGATTGTTATGACATCAAAAATTGGTTCTCACGGAACGGCTTTTTCGACACCTCTTTTGGGGCGACTTTTTGAGAAATTGGCGCCGCGTATTGGTGCCAAAGTGGTGTTTGAGCCCGAATGGCGGATTGCGGGGCAGATTACGTTTGCAAATGGCAAGAAGAGATATTTTCGGTACTCCAGCATTGACTTGAACCAGTTGGGGTCATCGGAGATTGCTAAGGATAAAGATTTTGCTAACTTCTTTTTGAAAGAGGGCGGTTATTCCACGATTCCTGGTAAAACATTCTTCTCGGACGTTTGGGCCCAAGCCATTAAAAAGCCCGAGCGTGCACGCGAGGGGGCATGGCTTTATGCAACGCAAGATCTCGGACTGCCTGTTATTGTAAAACCCAACGGTGGAAGCCAAGGGCGAGGCGTTGCTGTTGTGGAAACACGGGAACAGTTTGATCGTGCCATGGATGTTGTGTTTGGTTTAGACCGCGTTGCGTTGGTCCAGAAAAAAGTTACAGGCCAAGACTATCGTATTGTGGTTTTGGATGACGAAATTATTTCGGCGTATCAGCGAATACCTTTGAACGTTCAAGGGGATGGGATTTTGACAATTTCTCAATTGTTGGAACAGAAACAGGAGCATTTTATTGTAACAGGACGGGATACCAAATTGAACAACGACGACCCACGGATTGGAGAAGTTTTGGAGCGTCAATCTCTTTCTTTCAATTCGGTTCCTGCTGCGGGAAGTACGGTTTATTTACTGGATAATGCCAACCTTTCTACGGGGGGAGATTCGGTGGATGTGACGGCAGATTTACACCCATCGATTCAGAAACTGTGTGTTGATTTGACTCGTGATGCAGGACTGCGTTTATGTGGCGTGGATTTAATGGTTGAAAAGAGTATTTCAGAGCCTTTGGGGGCCTATTGGATATTGGAATATAATGCTGCGCCTGGTTTAGACCATTATGCCCAAAGCGGAGAGGCCCAACAACAAGTTGTGGAGGATTTATATTTGAAGGTTTTGGAAAGCATGGGGCGTTAAATCGGGTTACGCGTAAACGTTGTCCATAAAGGTGCATAAAGATCTTTTTCGGGGGGGATGAAGAAGCCTTCGTGGGTAGGGTGGTTGACGAATGTTATGCGTGGCCAACCGCGAACGATGACAATGGGAGTGGATTCGTTGCCTTCTCCCATAATACCAACGGCGGCGGCGGCGATGGGGTCAACGATACTTCCTTGTGTTACTTGGAGAGGATTGCCGAATAAATCGGGTGTATGGCGGTAATCGTAAAGAGGTTTTAATCCGTAAAAACCGATAGAAAGCCCGTTGACACCCCAGCGCAAAGGGATGCAGGTGCTATCAGTAACTATGATGGCAAGATGGTTAAGTCCAAAGTGAGATTGAAGAAGTTGGCACGTCGTTTGGGCCCAAAGGCTTGGTTCGGTTGGCCATAAAATATAATGGTTGTTAGCGTTGCTGGCATCTATCCCCGCATTTGCGATAAGTGTTCCGCCTGTGAGTGTGAGAGTGACACCATATTGAGATTGTTCTTTGGGAATGAACGCATCACATTCGGCGTGGATGAGATTGTCTAAATTAGCGGTATTTGTTGGAATACAACGACCTTGAGATATGGCGATAACTTTGGAGGTGATGACGATCACATCGCCTTCGTGCAAAGGTGGAAGTTTTTTAAGAAGCACAGGAATAATATCATCCTGTGGGGGAATGAGTGTACGGGTTGTGACAGGAATTAAGTGGACCATGCAAAGTTAATTTTTTGGTACCAATACCCACAGTTTGCCGCTGGCGTTTTGGCTGCTGGCGGCCTTGCCCGCGGCGGGGCCGTGGCCGAAGTAGATATCGCCACGCACGGGGCCTTTGATGGCGCTGCCGACATCGTGGCCAAACATGAGCCTATCAAACTCTTCATCTTCGCCACTGGTGAGGGTGGTGGCCACACGGAGGGGCACGCCCATGGGGATGTGCTGCCTATCCACCGCCAAGCTGCGGCCGGGGGTGAGTTTGATGTTGTAGGCGCCCACGGATTCCTCTTTGGTGAGCGTGAAAAAGATGTAGCTGGGGTTGAGGTGGAGAATTTCGTCGCGGCGTTCCGGGTGGGCTTTGAGCCATTTACGGATGTCATCGGCTGTGATGGGGGGTGAGAGTTCGCCCAACTCACGCAATGCTTTACCAATGGCCACATAGTTATGACCGTTTTTGGCGGCGAAGCCCACATTGCGGAGGGTGCCATCGGGGAGTTCCAGCGTTCCGCTGCCTTGCACGTGGAGGATGAAGGCGGCCACAGGGTCTTTCAGCCACGCAATAGGTTTGTAGATGCTGGCGGGGTTGGTGCGGACATCGGTTTCAATCTCGCCGCGGGTGGCGTAGGGGCCGCAGGTACCATCGGGGAGAATGCGGCCGGTGCTGCCATCGGCGCATTCGGTGAGGTCGGCAGGTTTGGCGAGCAGGGGGGTTTGGTAGGGGCCGCCTTGGGTGAGGCTGGCTTCTAGCATGGGTTTAAAGTAGCCCGTAAACTTGGCGGGTTGGGCGTTGGTGGCGTGCATTTGCCGTTGCTCGGTGCGGGCGGAAAGGATGAGGGGGAGTTGGTCGGGCGTGGCGGCCAAGGCCTCGGCGCAAATGCTGTGCCATTGGCCGTAGGTACCAAAGTTTTGCCCTGCGCCGTTGCGTATGGCGGCGCCTGCGGGTTGGTTGCGGAGTTTGGTGCAACTGCTTTCGAACGCGCGGTACAGGGTGACATCGTCGGCACCGAAGGGGGGCATATCCCAATAGGGGTGGGAAGGTGGCGGCGCGCAGGCAGGAAGCCAGATGGCGGCGAAGGTGGTGAGGAGGAGGGCGAGGCTTTTCAGCATTGTTGTTGGGCTCATGTAGCACGGATTTGCAAGGGATGTGCCAAGGATGATTACGAATTAGGCAGATAAGGGGGCTTGAAATATATATATCAATGGTTTATATGGTTGGTATGAACATGCGACAAGGATTTCAACGGTTGGGGGCTACGGCTTTAGCTGGGTGTACTTATGTGTATGTAAAGACTGGATATGAGCTCTATGAGCGGATGGATAATATGCAAAAGAGTTTTCTTGGTCTTGATGCAGAAGGTCAAGACTTGATGAGGCAGATTTTTGGAAAAGATCGGATTTCTTCTGCTGGATTTCCCCAACCTGATGAGACTCAATTTATTGGATTTTTGGTTTATGGCGCTGTGGGAGCAACGCTGATAGCTTCTTGGTTGACTTATGATTCGTTTAGAAAAAATTCAAAAAAAGATGAGCTTGAACTTACATTAGACTGTTAGGCTTTGTAAGCGGCCATCTTGGACGCACAGGTGTTGAAAGATTTCCCGTATCCAACTTATTGAGGTGGCGGAGGCCGGCGGCGTAGGCGATCATGGCGGCGTTGTCGGTGCAGAGGCTGGGGGGTGGGGCGGAAAAGCGGACGCCTTTGTGGACGCACATTTCGGCCAAGGCCGTGCGGATGGCCGTGTTGGCGGCGACGCCGCCTGCGGCGACTAACGTTGGGGCGTGGGTGTGTTCCAGCGCGATACGGCATTTTTTCACGAAGATTTCGGCGATTTTGGCTTGGAGGGATGCTGCAAGGTCGGGGGGGTGCGAGGTTGTCGCGAGCGCGTTTCGGGCGGCGGTTTTGAGGCCGGAAAAGGAGAAGTTGAGGGAGCCATCGTTTAATGGGAAAGGGAGAAGAACGGTGGGAGTACCTTCTTTGGCGAGTGTTTCGATTTTGGGGCCGCAGGGGTGGGACATGCCGAGGAGACGGCCGATTTTATCGAAACATTCGCCTGCGGCGTCATCGACACTGGTGCCTAAGAGTTCGTAATTTCCGATATTGTTTACCATGACGATTTGGCTGTGGCCGCCGCTGACGAGGAGGAGGAGATAAGGAAACTCTAATGTGGGATCAGTTAAATGCGGTGAAAGGGCGTGACCTTCAATATGATTTGTCGCCAGAAACGGTTTGTTAAGGCTCACAGCCATGGTTTTAGCAAATGTGCTTCCCATAAGTAGCGCGGTGGTGAGGCCTGGACCTGTTGTGGCTGAAATGGCGTCAAGTTGGGTAGAGGGTAGATTGGCTTCGGTAAGGGCTTGGGAGACGATGACGGGGAGGCGTTCCAGGTGGGCGCGGCTAGAAAGTTCGGGAACTACGCCGCCATAGACTTTGTGGGGTTCTATTTGGGAAAACAGGACGTTGGAGAGGATTTTGCGTGCTTTGACATCCACCACGGCGGCGGCGGTTTCATCGCAGGAGGTTTCGAGAGCTAAAACGATCATGATGAGGTAGTTATTAGACGGTTGTGCACGATTCGGCAATGGGCCCCAGATAACATCGGGTGCCCGCCGCGGGGCGGCGACCCGATATGTTTCTGGGGTGGCGTTTGGCTAAACTCGCAAGCTCGTTAAGCCAAACTGCCAGTTTCATCGCAGGAGGTTTCGAGAGCTAAAACGATCATCGCCTTTCTTATCATATTTTTAGAGAAGTAGGCCAGAGAGAGTGTTAGTATGGGTTGAATTGAAAAGGAGATGATATTTATGAAACCAGCGTATGTGTGGAGTATTGTGTGGGTGGTGGTAGCTTTGGCCTTAAATGGCCTTATTTTTGCCTTGGGGTGGAACACCGAAATGCAAGGCGACCTTGTACGCCCGTGGTTTATGCCTGCGGGATGGGTGGTGGGGCTGGTGTGGATGGTGCTGTTTGCGTTGGTGGGGTTTGTTTTTGGCAGGTTGCGGGCCCGTGGGGATGGTTTGCAGTGGGGAGTGGCAGGCCTGTTAGCCTTGTGTTTGGCGTACCCCTTTTATACGGCGGGGTTGCAGGAAGGTACGGTTGCGTTTTGGGGCTGTGTGGTGACGTTGATACCCACGCTTATGCTGATGGTGGCTTTGGAGCGGAAAGATAGCTTGAGCACGTGGATGATGCTGCCTTTGGCCTTGTGGTTGTGTTTTGCCACCGTGTTAACATGGACGGTGTTGGGGCTGAATGCGGGGTTGTGAGGGGTTTGTTAGTTACATGTCAGCAGATACCTTGAAATGGCTTGGGGGGGAACCCATAAAGAAAAGAACATAGGAGATGTGATATGCGTAGAACGTTGGCTTTGTTGACAGTTGCGGGTGGATTGGTTTTTGCGGAGGCTCCTAAGGTTATGGCTCAAGCGCCTGCCAGTGTTGGAGTGGAGGATGTTTTGAGCGGGAAGACGGCGTTGAAAGGCATGTCGGAAGAGACATTTTCAGAAATTGACAAACTTATCGACGAAATGATGGATCAACGTATACCTATACCAACACGCATGGCATTTCGTGCCGAAATTGAGGCCGGGAAAACACCTGAAGATGCAGCTAAAACAGTTGGAATGACGCCGGATGATTTAAAACTTCTGCAAAAGTGGGATGAGGTTGGTATGGAAGATTTGAACAGACGTCAGGCCAAAACAGCTGAGATTGAGGCAAGACTTAAAGAATCAAGACGGAGGCTCTCGGACTCATTAGGCAAATTATCAAATGATATCAAAGATTTTATGGGGCAATCGAAGAACTAAAAAGGTTTTATCACGGCTAGCCCGACGATGCCGATGAGCAGGAGGGTGGGGATTTCGTTGTAGAAGCGGTAAAAGCGGCCGGTGCGGGTGTTGGTGCCTTGGCGGAGGTGGCGTGCGAAGACTTCCAGGCTTCCGTGGAAGGCCAGCAGGATGACGACGAGGGCGAGTTTGGCGTGGAGCCAGCCTTGCTGCATGATAGCTGGGTTTTGGGCGATGAGGGCCATGCCGAACAGCACCGTGGCGGCGGCGGCGGGGCGCAGGATGAGGTTTTTCAGTTTGGTTTCCATCAGCGTGAGGGTGGGGGCGGCTTGGGGGTGCTCGACGTGGTAGACAAACAGCCGTGGCATGTAGAATAGGCCCGCAAACCAGGCTGTGAAGCTGATGATGTGGAGGGTTTTGAGGAGGAGGTAGGTGTTCATGGATTATTTGTAGCATGGAGAGGTTGCAATATCTAACTATAACTCCATATTTATGGAGTAACGTGAGGGTAAAAGCTATGTATGATATGGTTATCGTGAAAAAACGGGTTTTGGAATCTTTGAAAAAAGACCCGTATGATGTAATGGATACGGACAATTTAAGGATAACAGACGAAGCGTTTGACCACTTGCCATTGCCAGCTGAAGTTGTTGAAGTTAATCGTAAGCTGGCGCGAGACTACAGAAACAGAGGATTGAATGACGATGCCTTGGTGTGTGAGGAAATTGCCAACAATATTGATACGGGTTTGGCAAACAGTGATGTTCAGGAACAACAGAAAGCATATGATACTTATGTGTTTGAATTGGCAAATATTGTTGGAGAACGTGTGTATCAACGAGAAAAGGATAGCCGAGGGCGTGATTAGCGCCTTGTGTTAAGGGTTAATTTGTACTAAAAGCCCCTATGAAATAGGGGGATTTGAATGGGCCGTACCTTCCGCATTGCCAGCCGCCGCAGCAAGATGGCTTTGGCCCAAACCAACCGCATTATTGCCGAACTGAAGAAAGTTGCGCCGGAGCATGAATATGTGATTCATGAAGTGGTGACGGATGGCGACTACGAGAAATTTAAGGGCGATTTGAAAACCGTGGGTGGCAAAGGGGCGTTTGTGAAGGCCCTTGAGGTAGATTTGTTGAACGGCAAGGCCGACATGGCCATGCACAGCATGAAGGATGTGCCGGGGGATATTCCGCTGCCGGAGGGGTTGTGCATCCCCGCCATGTTGGCGCGGGACGATTTGCGGGATGCCGTGATTTGCCGCGCAGGCGAAACCTTTGTGGGATTAAAGGCTGGGGCCCGCATTGGCACCAGCAGCGTGCGGCGGGGGGCGCAGTTGAAGATGGCGTTCCCTCACCTAACCATTGTACCCTTACGGGGCAATGCGGATACCCGTGTGGCTAAGGTAGATGCTGGCGATGTGGATGCGGCGATTTTGGCGGTAGCGGGGTTGAAGCGGATTGGTTTGGAGCACCGTATTAGCGAAGTGTTTGAGCCCGACATGATGTTGCCCTGTGTGGGGCAGGGAGTTGTGGGGGTGGAATGTCGTGAGAACGATGCCGACGTGAGGACGTTGTTGGGCAAGATTAACCATGTGGACACCTTTACCTGCATTACGGCCGAGCGGGCCATGTTGCGGGTGTTGCAGGGGAACTGTCATACGCCCATTGGTGGGTACTGCGAAATTACGGCTAACCGCAACCTGCGGTTGATTGGCATGGTGTGCAGCTTGGATGGCAAAGACGTATTACGCGGGCGGAACAAAATGCCCTTTGACAAGCCTGATGACGTGGGCAAGGCCGTGGCTGAGGAGTTGTTGGCACAGGGGGCCAAGCGATTGCTGGAGGCGTGCGCCTAAACGGTCGGGTTTTGCTGGACTTGGCGTAGATTTACCCCTTAGCATGGTGCATGGCGTTGATTGACCTTATTATTTTAGGGCTTGTGCTGGCGTTTGTGATTAGCCGGTTTATGAAGCATGACTTGCCCAGCGACCCCCGTGCGCCCAAAGACCGTGTGTTTGACTGGAAAGAATTTGCCCAGAGCATGACGCCGCGGGGAGATGCGGAACAGGGTGGCAAGGCTGTGAAAGCCCGTGCGGCTAAGATTGTGGATATGAAAGGCTTGAGCGGGGTTGAGTTGCTGAAAACCGTGGATGAGGGGTTTGACGAGGCCCAGTTTAAGCAAGGTGTGGAGCAGGCGTACAAATATTTTTATAAAAGCTGGAATGCCAAGGATGTAGCGGGGTTGGATAAATTGTGCGGGCCTGAGTTGATGGGCCAGTTGGAAGCCAGCCTGAAAGATTACGCCAAGCGGGGCGCCACGCCGGAAGTGTTGGTGAACCGTGTGGACGGGGTGGAGATTGTATCCGCCCGGTTGAAAGCCAAAACCGCCATTGTGGAAGCCAAAATAAGTGCTTTGCAAAGCGAAGGTGAAGTGATGGCGGGCAAAACGGTGGCCAACCAAGCCCAGCCGCGTCCTGTATCCGTGGTGTGGGTGTTGGCCCGGGCCACCACCAGCGACGACCCTAACTGGGAATTGCAAAAGATTGTGCATGAAGGGGCCAAGGCATGACCAAAGGTAAGGTGTTGGATGCCTCCATGATAGGTGTGGTAACCGCCGGAGCCTGGGGTACGGCCTTGGCCCAAACCTTGGCATTGGCGGGTAACAAGGTGTTGGTGTGGGATAGGGATGTTCAGGTGGTGGATGACATGAACCAGCGGCATGAGAACCGTCGGCGCTACCCTGGTTTACCCTTGCATGAGAATGTGATGGCAACCACCGATTTGGCCGCTGTGGCCAAGCATTGCGAGATGGTGGTGATTGCCGCGCCCAGCGATGTGAACGTGGGGTTGGCGGCTCAATTGAGCGGCTTGTTGGGCAAGCACCATGTGGTGGTGTTGGCGAGCAAGGGGTTTCGGGAAAGTGACGGTGCGTTGTTAAGCAGCGTGTGGAAGGAAAATTGCCCCAAGGTGGGGGCCATGTGTGTGTTGACCGGCCCAACGTTTGCCCGTGAAATGATGGAACGCAAAGTGACGGCTTGTGTGGTGGCGGGGCCTAATGCCAAGGTGAACGAACGGGTGGCGGATGCATTGAATACTCCGTTTACCAAAATTTACACCAACGATGACATGGTGGGGGCCCAGATTGGCGGGGCCATGAAAAACATTATGGCCATTGCGGCGGGGATATTGGACGGGTTGGAGTTGGGCCACAACGCCCGCGCCGCCATGTTGGCCCGTGGGCTGGTGGAAATGGGCCGTTACGCCAAGCTTTTGGGCGGCAAAGAAAGTACCATTTGGGGGTTGGGTGGTATGGGGGATTTACTGTTGACGGCCACCAGCACACTGAGCCGAAACTTCCGGTTTGGGCAGCTGATTGGGAAGGGGGTATCCCTCCATGAGGCCAAGCTGAAGGTGGGTACGGTGGAAGGGATTTTGGCGGCACGGATTGTGACGGTTCAGGCCCAGGCCCATGGTGTGGATTTGGCCATTGTGAGCGCGGTGGATGGGATTTTGCATGGCGATGTGACGCCCTTGCGGGTGGTGGATTATTTGATGCAGAGGCCGCGTGCGGAGGAGTTTGGGCAATGATGCGCTGGCTGTTGGTGATGGTGGTGTTGGTGGGGAGTGTTCAGGCGAAGGCTTTGAACAAAGAGCCTGTGCGGAAACCCAACCCGCCGTTAGAGGTGAATGGGTTGACGCTGATGGAGCGAGGGCCGGATGTTCAAAGCGTGATGGTGGAAGTGGCTATGGGGAAGGGAGGAGAAAACCCCCAATGGATGATGACCTATACCAACATGCAAGTGTTGTTGGGTTTGTTGCAGCGAGAGGATGGATTGGTGCCCCCCATGGACCCCAAAGTGTTGGCGGCGGCGCCCAACCCTGAGCCAACGTACAAGGGGATGGATGTGGTGTTGAAGACCGTGCAGGGAGAAAAATTTAAGACAATGAGAGTGTTTATGGGGAAGGTGGTCTCGGGTGGAAAGGTGGTGCGTGAGGATGCGGGACGGGCGTTGGAGTATTGGTTGTTCAGCACCGCGCGGGTGAAGCGGGATTTGATGTTGGGGGCCCGCGTGCTGCCCGTGTGGACCTTTGGGCAATGCCGCATGTTGGGCATGCAGGTGGTGGACACCGAGCCGCGCCAATGTGTGATGCCCGATGGGGGATTGATTTTGGAAACCGCCAAAAAACCTACCAAAGCGAGCGTGACGGTGAAGGATTTTGACCAGTGTTTGGTGAAGGGGACATCGTTGATTGCGACGTTCCCACGGCGGTGCGTGGTGGCGGGGGGGCGGGTTTTTACGGAGCCTCCAAGAGTGAAAGAGCCTGAGCCTGCGGATGCGCCCTTGGCGGAAGGGGCCACTACGCGGCTGGATGTGCCCAGCCCGACCGTGGTGGTGAGCGAGAGTGTGGTGGCCCCGAGCCCCACCGTGATTACCAACCCCGTGTTGGGGGCGTATGTGGTGTGTGCGGCGGCGGTGGTGAGCGGGAGCGAGGTATCGATGACTGGAGTACCCATGGTAAGCCCAACGTTGGGGGTGTTGGTGAGCGGCACGTTGGGCGGGGCGGTGAGTGGAAGCGTGGTGGATGCCTTTGTGCCCGATGTGGCGCCGGCTGCGGGGCCCGAGGTGATGCCGTGGTTTGAGCGGTTGAACCGGTGGTGGGGTTTGAAGTAGCCCATGGCGTATTGGTTGATGAAGAGTGAGCCAGACGTATTCAGCTATGACGATTTGGTGCGGAAGGGCCGTGAGCGCTGGGACGGTGTGCGCAACTACACGGCGCGGAACAACTTGCGGGCTATGCGTGTGGGGGATGATGCGTTGTTTTATCATTCCAATGCGGGGAAACTGACGGGGGTGGTGGGGATTTGCAGGGTTGTGAAAGGGTTTGAGGTGGATGGTACGTTTCAGCCCGAACGTGGGAAGCCGAACCCGTGGGGTGTGGTGACGGTGGCTCCGGTGCGGGCGTTGGCGCGGGTGGTGACGCTGGCGGAAATGAAGGCGTGCAAGGCTTTGGCTGACATGGAACTGCTGCGGTATGGGCGGTTGAGTGTGCAAAAAGTAACGCCCGCCGAGTGGCGGGCGATTCTGGCGATGGTGGGTTAGCGGCGGTCGCCCATGAGTTGCAGGAGGTTGATGAACATCGTGACGAAGTTCATGTACAGGCTGCAGGCGGACAGGATGGCGAGACGGCTGCGGAGGAGGTTATCCGTAGCGTATTGCAGGAAGGTTTCGCGGATGGTGTTGACTTCCCAAGCCGTGATACCTGCAAACAAGGGTACGGCAATCAGGCTGAAGGCAAAGCTCATGCCGCCCGTGGGGATGCCGAACAGGCCCAGCACGATGGTGGTGAGGCCAAGGCCCAAGAGGCCCCAGCTGCCCATCATGAGGAACGTGCCCCAGCCGGAGAGGGATTTTTTGCTGTAGTAGCCGTAAGCGCTGGCGCCCGCAAACATGACGCTGGCGGTGGCAAAGGCCGCCACGATGCTGGCGCCCGTGTACATGAGCACCAAGGGGGCAAGGCTAAAGCCCGTAAGTGTGGCAAACACCCCGAACACGGCCAAGGCGGCCACGGGTTGGAGGCGGAAGACCATGCTGTGCATGAAAAACCCGAAGGCCAGCCACACCAGCATGAACACGATGTTGCCCTTGACGGCGAGGGTGAGCAGTAGGGGGCTGGTGGATACCAGATAGGCCACGACGCCGCTGAGGGCCACGCCGCCGCTCATGTAGTTAAACACCTGGCTAAGGTGCTGGGTGAAGGCTTGCTCGGTGCTGTAGGCGGTGGTGCGGGCCATGGGTGGTTTCTCCTTGATGTGACGTTATTGTAGGCAAGTTGGGGGAGGCGTCAAGGGGAACTGGAACGGGTGTAAGGTAAAACGACATTTCAAGGGGTTAGTTATATTCATTGCGTGGATGGCGGCCTGCGCCGCCATGGTGGGGGAAGAAAAAAGCCCCTTGCGGGGCTAGGTTAACGACTTGTATCACGTTGGGTTTCAGGAATATTAGGACGTATGGCGGCAACGGCTAGCCCCTTGGCCCCCATACCTGTGCGGATTTGAACCTTTTGACCATGGCGTAGTTCTGTAAAACCCGCACGACGAAGGTCTTCGACGTGGACAAAAACACGTGCAAAGTCACGGTCACGGCTTAAAAACCCGAAGCCACGAGGGCGGTTAAACCAATCGACAGTGGCAGTCTCGAAGTCTGTTTCTGGTACAACAGGTTTATAGCTGTCGGAAGAAAATGTTGAGGGGGTTGTAGCTGTGGAATCATCCATCGTGATGATGCGGAAAGCTTTGATGCCTTTATTAGCTTGGCGAAGAGCTTCAATATGTACGGTTGCGCCTTCGGCAGCGGTTTGGAACCCACCTGCACGGAGGCAGGTAATGTGGAGGAGAATATCTTCCAGACCCTGTTCTTGAGGAGTGATGAAGCCATAGCCTTTTTGAGCACTGAACCATTTGATAGTGCCATGAACTTCAAATACCTCGGGTGATGTGTGGGCAGTGGTGGAGGTGGGGTAGTTGGACATGGGGTTGCTCCTCGTTGGTGAGGGTTTATATCGTTTTGTATTCATTTTGTCAAGATACAAGGTTGTTGTTTGGTTCATGTTTGGGAGATGGCCACGTTCCTACTACGCCCCATAGTGGGGGCTTCGTAGGACAGGTTGCGCTCGCCATGACCCTCCTACGCCAAGGCTTCGGAGGGCGGGCTGCCTTGCGGTCGTAAAGGGGCTGGCCCCATCTTAAACCTGTAATTATGGAAATAATTTTAAAACGTGGATCCTCGCCTTCGCGAGGATGACGCTTGGGGGCAACGCCTTAATGTCCCCTTTTATTTTTTAGAGGGTTTGGTTAAAGGCGCCGACGGAGGGGTGCATGGAGAGGATGGTTTTCAGCTCGGCGAACATGGAGTTGCGGTTGGCTTCGCTGACCGGGCTTTCTACCACCACCACCAGTTCCGGCTTGTTGGAGCTGGCGCGGATGAGGCCCCAGGTGCCATCGGCCACCGTGACGCGCACGCCGTTCACCGTGTTGACCGCCGTGATGGGTTGGCCGATGAGGGGGGATTTGGAGGATTCCAAGCCTTTGACATGGGTGATGATGGCGTCCAGCACGCCGTACTTCAGTTCGTCGGGGCAGTGGGGGCTCATGGTGGGGGAGCCGAAGGTGAGGGGGAGGCTGGCGGCTAAGTCGCTCATGGATTTGGTGGGGTTGGCTTCCAGCATATCCAGCACCATCAGGGCAGAGACGAGGGCGTCGTCGTAGCCTAAGCCATAGGGAGCGCGGAAGAAGAAGTGGCCGGATTTCTCGAATCCTGCCAAGGCGTTCAGCTCGGTTGTGCGGCGTTTGATGTAGCTGTGGCCCGTTTTGAAGTAGTCGGTTTGGGCGCCGAGTTGCCGCAATACGGGGTCGGTGTGGTAGAGGCCGGTGGATTTAACATCCACCACGAACTGCGCGTTAGGTGTGGTGGCCGCAATGTTGCGGGCGATGAGGACGCCAAGTTTGTCGGCAAAGATTTCGTGGCCTTTGTTATCCACCACACCGCAGCGGTCGCCGTCGCCATCGAAGCCCAAGGCGATGTCGGCTTTATGTTCGGCCACCATGGCGGCCATGTCGTGCAGCATGGCCATATCTTCCGGGTTGGCGTTGTAGTGGGGGAAGGTGTGGTCCAGCGTGCAGTGGCGTTCAATCACTTCCACGCCAAGGCTGCGGAGGAGTTGGGGGGCAAAGGCGCCCGCTGTGCCGTTGCCGCAGGCCACGATGGCTTTGATGTTACGGCTGAACGGGTTGCGGTTGGTTGTGAGGTTGGCCAAGTATTGCTGTTCAAACCCTGTGTGCACCACCAAGCTGCCGCCGCCCACCAGATTGAAATTGGCATTCAGCACGATGTCTTTCAGTTCGGTCATTTCATCGGGGCCGAAGGTGAGGGGTTTGTTCATCCCCATTTTGACGCCTGTCCAGCCGTTTTCGTTGTGGCTGGCCGTGACTTGGGCCACGCAAGGCACATTGAGGCCAAACTGGGCGTAGTAGGCCATGGGGGTGGTGGCAAGGCCGATATCGTGCACCTTGATGCCGGCGGCCATGAGGCCGGTGGTGAGGGCCAGTTTGATGCTGGCGGAGTAGGCGCGGTAATCGTGGCCCACCACGATTTCGGGTGCTACACCGCGCTTGCGGATGAGGGTGCCGAGGCCCATGCCGAGGGCTTGGACGCCCATAAGGTTCAGTTCGCTCCCGAACAGCCAGCGGGCGTCGTATTCCCGAAAGCCTGTGGGTTTGACGAGGGGGAGGCGTTCGTACTCCGGTGTGTTGGGGGTGAGGGCGGGGACGGGGCGGGGGAAGGGGTTCATGGCGGATGATTAAACTTTGGGCAAATGGAAGTCAAGATCAAAGAAAACGGCGCCGTGGGGCGCCGAGATCTTGCCAAGTGGGATTACTTGGCAACTTGCCGGCAAACAGGAAGTTTATCCAGCTTACTGTTGATTCTGTAGGTATCGGCACAGAGCCAACCCGCCGCCATCAAAAGTACTATCAATGCAGGGTTTAGGTTATTCACGGCTTGTCTCCCAGCCATGGACCCCAATAGGAAACGGACAGGTGAGTGCCCGTAACCGCCGTGGGGCCGTTACGGACGGCTTAGTATACACATGGGGGGGGGTGGGAAGATTGCAAGGGGTTGGGGTAAAATAA
>JBAQUT010000016.1:0-3639 GCA_049297695.1 Alphaproteobacteria bacterium
ACCCCACCCTCCCCTGATACCCCGTCAACACCAACTCTGCATGCCGATACGCCCGCCGTATCTCGCTCCAAATCAAGGCTGGTTTGCATGTTGCCACGGCCAACCGTGGTTTGCTAAGGGCCATCACCATCACCTCCGCGTTCCCCGATTCATACCGAATGTATTGTCCCCTTTTCCGGTACACATGGTGCAAATCTGGCGCCCATTGGCGTAACACAGGGTAATAAAAAATCTTTTCTATCCACGTATCTAAAAGCCCCGAACACTCCACATCCCTGCGGCTTAAAACCAACACATGCGTCGCCCCCATATCCACCGCACTGGCTACCGGCACAGGCTCCACCAACGTTCCATCCCACAAATGGTGCCCCCGTAACTTGCGGCTTCCCCACAACGGAACCCGTGCCGAAACCTTCATATTATTCAGAACCACCTCCCTCTTCACTCCATTCAACGTCAACAACCGCCGCTTTCCATCCCTCCGCGCCGCCACAGCCAACACTGGCATATTCATGTTCTCAAGTTTGGCTGTATCCAAAGGTTTTGTCTGCCCCATGGTTTCATCCACCAAATAATCCAAATCCATCACAGGCCGCGTGGTCAAAAGCCTCCGTATATTCAAAAACCTTCCATCACAATTATGCTCCGGATAAATCATTGTGCCATAGGCTGCCTGCCCCGCGGCAAAATACGCCCCCGTCATGGCTCCCGCGCTGCACCCCACCACACCGTCAAAACAATCCCTATATCCCAACATTTCCAAAGCACTCACAAACCCACCCAAAATAGCACCTGCCTGCCCACCACTTTCCAACACCAAGCATAACTTCCAAGGGTCTTTGCGCTGTCCCCACATACTCCCCTGTTCCTTCCGTTGCTGAAGCAACTCCAGCGTCAACGGTCTCGTCATCTAATACCCCCCCACCGGCAACAACCCGTCCTGATTAAACGCCGCCACCGCCCCCTTCTTGCTCCGCAACACGATAATGCTGATGCGGGTATTCTTAGGGTCGGCAGGGCTGTCCACCACCAGCAATTCTTGCGCGGCATATCCCGCAACGCGCTTGATGCGTTTGTCGTTAATCCCTTCGTCCACCATAATCCGCCGTGTCACGTTGGCGCGGTCGGTGCTCAGTTCCCAGTTGGTGTAAGCAGGGCTTGGCCCCCTAAACGGTACCCCGTGGGTATGCCCCCCCAGCGCCAACTGGTTAGGCAACCCTGCCAACACGTTGGATACCACGCTCAACATCAGCTTAGTATAATCATATGGCTCGGCAGTCCCTTCCACAAACATCGGCCGCCCAGCTTTATCCACAATCTGGATGCGCAACCCCTCCGGCGTCACGTCAATCAACACGTTGTCCAGCATGGCTTTCAGCTGGGGGATGTTCATCATCGCCTTCACCAAACTCTCGCTCACCTGCCGGAACATCGCCTCTTCCTTGGCCTGCACCGCCATATCCTGCGGGTTCGGGTCGGCAGGGGGCAACACCGGCGTCGGCTCGTTGGCATGCATATCCACCGCCACAGGGCTGCTGCCCCCCATAATCCCCGTCCCGCCACCATATTCGGTGGCATTATTCGGAGGGTTAAAGTAACTTGCAATTCCCTGCTTTTGCTCCTCACTGGTGGTAGCCAACAACCACAACAACAAAAAGAACGCCATCATCGCCGTCACAAAGTCGGCATAGGCCACTTTCCACGCCCCCCCGTGGTGGCCACCATGCCCTCCACGGTTTTTCTTTTTAATGATAATCACATTCCCCGCCGCGCCACCGCCTCCGCCGCTGGGGGCTGCCCCACCTTCCGCTTTGGGCGCTTCGTCAGCCAAGAACCTACACTCCCTTCTTTTTAGTTATTTCTGACCAGACTAAACGTTGACCAAATGACGTTTGAGAGGACGCACACATGCCCCAAGCATATGAAGGACGACCAAACGCATTTCGGCAAGGTTTGGCTGAGGCATAAATAACTAAAAAGAAGGGAGTGTAGGTTCTCATTTTGCTATCCCGTTCAGGTATTCTTCCGCCTCGTTAAACGTTGGCTTCACATCGTTGGGCATATGCTTGCGGGTGTATTCGGCAATCATTTGGGGGCTAATCTGGCGGGCAAAATTCAAAATAGCCACCTTCAAACACTTGTAAAACGCCCCTTCCGCCGCATAGGCCATTTCAATGTTTTTGGCCATGGGCGCCACCAACCCGTAACTCAACAACACACCCGCAAACGTCCCCACCAACGCCGCCCCAATCAAATGCCCCAACACTTCGGGCGGCTCGGTAATGCTCCCCATGGTATGGATCACCCCCAACACCGCCGCCACAATACCCAACGCAGGCATCCCGTCTGCCATGCTGCTCACCGCGCCATAAATAGCTGCCCGCTCAGTGTGGTGTTGGTGCAGTTCTTCATCCATCAACTCATCCAACTGGTGAGGCGCCCCGCTGCCCATCACAATCAACCGCACGTTGTCGCAAATAAACTGCTCCACATGGTGGTCTTTGCTAATAATCGGGTATTTCTGAAACAACGCACTCTCATGGGGATGGTCAATCTGCTGCTCCACTTCTTTAATCCCTTTGCTGCGCATCAGCTTGGAAAGTTCAAAAAAGAACCCCAAAACCTCCAAATACGCGGGCTTTTGGCTGTAAGGGGTGCCCTTCAGCATCACGCCCAAGCCAGCACCCACACCCTTAATCACCGTCATGGGGCTCCCAATAATAAACGCCCCGATGGCCGCCCCGAAAATAATCACAAACTCGGCCGGCTGCCACAAAACGCCCAAGTGCCCACCATGAATGTAATACGGCACCAGCACGCACGAAATAACAACCACAAGACCAATCAAAAACAGCATAGACCCACGCTACGGCCCCCCGCCGTATACCTCAACCCTTCAAGGCGCGTTCCCCAACACCCCTGTGGCACAAGGGCTGTCGTACAAAACCAAGGGCCTAAAGCTGCCCCAACGCAGGCGTAAACTTAAACATCTTGGGGTTCATCGCCCCACCCTGCTTCACGTCTTTAAACACCATATCTGTCACCGCATCGGTGGCATCCACCACGCTGGCCTTCACCAAGGCCACGGGCTTGCCCGCCGCATCGGCGTCAAAGGTCAACGCCACCTGCTGCATACCCCCCATATCGGTGCCACCTTTCACTGGCTTGGCCGCCATCACCACGGTCAGCTTTTTAGCTTCCGTAAAGGCATTTACCACCCGCAAACCTTCTTTCTCCAAACTTAGTTTTTTGCCTGTAAACAGGCGCGATAGCCCACTCTTCACCGGCAACTCCGTCACCGCCCCACCCTGCTCGTCGTTCACAAAATACAGCTTGGTGCCCGTGGCAATCAACCGCTGACGGTCAGGGCTTTCGTAATTCCACACAAACTGGCCCGTAGGGCGCTTCAGGTAAAACATACCTTCCTGCGTCCACTGCTCTCCCGTAGTGCGCTGGGTAAAACGGGCCTGATACGTCCCCATCCCATTGAAATACCCTTCCACCAACCCCGCCGCCACATCGTTCTGCACAGCGGTTTCCACAGCCATAGCCTGGCCTACCAAAGCCAAACCCAGCACACTCCCCAACATCCATATCATCATTGTTTTCCCCTCTCTTAAACTTCCTAGTATCCTAGCA
>JBAQUT010000017.1:0-26730 GCA_049297695.1 Alphaproteobacteria bacterium
GCCTTAAGCCGCTGCCACGGGCACCTTGCCGAATGTGCGCAAGAACGCCCCATGGCTTTCGTAAAACAGCCTCAGGTCGCCGATACCATACTTCAACATGGCCAACCGTTCAACCCCTGCCCCGAACGCAAAACCTGTATATTTTTCAATGTCCACTCCACCCACGGCCAGAACATTGCGGTGTACCATGCCGCAGCCCAAAATCTCCAGCCAGCCTGTGTTTTTACAAATTCGGCAGCCGTTCCCACTGCAGAAGGTACATTCCATATCCAGCTCGGCACTCGGCTCGGTGAACGGGAAATAGTGAGGGCGGAGGCGGGTCTTCACGTCTTTCCCGAAATAGATTTTATAAAACTCACTCAGCACGCCGCGCATGTGGCCCATGGTGACGCCTTCTTCCACCAGCATGCCTTCCACTTGGTGGAACTGGGGGGTGTGGGTCAGGTCGTAATCGCGCCGATACACGCGGCCGATGCCCATGACGCGGAAGGGAGGTTTGTGGGCCTCCAGCGTGTGAACCTGCACGTTGCTGGTTTGGGTGCGGAGGAGTTTGCGAACGCCGTTCACCTGCAGGTAAAACGTATCTTGGTCTTGGCGGGCGGGGTGGTCGGCGTCAAAGTTGAGTTTTTCAAAATTGTAGGCATCGTGCTCCAATTCGGGGCCGTAGGCGTGCACAAAGCCAAGGCTTTTCAGCGCGGCGGCAATGTCTTCCATGGCCGCCGTAAGGGGGTGGATGCGCCCCACGCCCTGTGCGGCGCCCAAGGCGGCAAAGCCTGCAAAATCGGCGGGGAGGGTAACATCCACCGCTTCTTCGGCCAGTTTGGCGTCCATGGCGGCGGTTTCCAGCACATCTTTGCGGGCGGCAAGGGCGCTTTGCACGGCTTCCCGCACGGCGTTCACCACGGCGCCGCGGGTTTTACGGTCTTCGGGGCTGAGGGTGCCCAGTTCTTTCAGCAAGACCGTAATCTGGCCTTTGCCGCCCAGGTAGTGCACGCGCACATCCTCCAGCGCGGGCAACGTGGCGGCGGCGGCAATGGCAGCAAGGGCGGCGGTTTGAAGGGCGGTGTAATCCATGGGTTGGTTATACGGCATACGGTAACAAAAGAAAAGGGCGCCTTTGGGCTTGAAAATTAGGTGTTACCCCCCCCCATAACGTCATTTCTTGGGGGTCCAAACCCTAGGAACACCTAAAACTTTACTCAAACCCAAGAGGTTCGAAATGACATCGAATAGGCAGGATGCCTTGAATAAAATCCATGCCCAAAGACTAACAATCATCGAACACTTGCCAAAATGGGAGGCTGCAATACGAAGCGGAAATCAAGGGTTGGCGGACTTCCATCTCCGTACAATCCGAAATGCTCAGAATACTATTCGCTCTGAGAAGGCAACGGCGGGAGTTTACATTCCTGACGATGCCGCCGACTTCTGGCATCCTTGACATCAACTATGGCGGCCCCCGCAAGGGGGCCGTTTCTTTAGCGTTGCTGGGAGACGTAATGATACATTAACACTGAAGCTGAACAGGCTACGTTGATGGAGTTGGCCATACCATGCATAGGAAGGTGTACCACGGCATCGCTGGCATCCAAGACTTCGGGAGCAACGCCATCATACTCACGCCCCAGAACGAAGGCGTGGGGTTGAGAACCATAGACATACGTGGTGTAGAGTTGGCTTTTATCAGATATTTCAAGAGATAAAACTTTGTAACCTTGTTCTTTCGCACGTTGTACAGCCTCAAGGGTTGTGGGCAGATATTCCCACGCTATCCATCGCTCGGCCCCGCGAGAGGCTGTTTTGATTTTGGCATTCGGGGGAGTGATAGTAGTTCCGCACAAATAAACTTTGGATACCATAAGGGCTTCCGCCACACGGAGGATAGTCCCCACATTGTGGGCGACTTTCAGATTATCGAGAATGAGAATAAGCGGAAGTTTAGGTAAAGAAAAATAAGCCTCTTTTCCAACCTTGCCTTCACGAAGGCTGGTTTTGGAAAGAGGCTTATCGGTAGTGGTCATGTTACACCTACTTCAGCGCAGCCTTAGCCTTTTCAAACACCGTTTTGAAGGCGCCGGAATCGTGCATGGCGATGAAGGCCAGCACTTTGCGGTCCATGGCGATGCCGGCCAACTTCAGGCCGTTCATGAAGCGGCTGTAAGGCAGGCCCAGCTCACGGGCGGCAGCGTTGATGCGGATGATCCAGAGTTTTTTGAATTCGCGCTTTTTGGTGCGGCGGTCGCGGTATTGGTACTGCATGGCTTTTTGGCCACGCAACACGGCAATACGGAAGCAGCTTTTGCTGCGGTTGAAGAAGCCGCGGGTGCGGGCGAGAACTTTTTTGTGGCGGCGGCGGTTGCCGGCGCCGTATGCTGCACGTGTCATATCATCAATCTCCCTTACTTAGCCGTTTTGGCGGCGGCTTTAACGGCAGCGGCTTTTTTGGCTTGGTTGCGCTGAAAACGGTTCAGCGGTTTGGCGGCGGCGTTGGTGGGTTTGGCTTCGGCCGCACGGCGCAACGCGTTTTTGATGGACATGGAGCGCTTGCGCTTGGCACCCAAAGCTGGAACCAACGCGTTGGCTTGCTCAAAGTTGGAATCGCTTACGTAGGTTGTGCCCGTGTTCAGGCGGGCTTTTTGGCCGCGCTTGGACAGGAAGTGGCCGTGGTGGCCCTTGCTGCGGATAATCTTGCCCGTGGCCGTGGCCTTACGGAACCGCTTGGCGGCTGCCTTGCGGGTTTTCATTTTGAAACCAGCCATAATGTGCTCCTGACGTGCCTTGCCTGTAAAAAAAGCAACGATGTCATTTTCTGTTAGACTCAGCGTACAAGGTGCCGTGGCTGCTGAAATATCAAACACTTCAACGGCTCGGTCTTCCCAAAACCCTATGCGCAGTGGGGTGCATATGGCACGGGCAGCACAGGGCGTCAAGGGGTTTTACCAAAAAGGGCTTGAAAAGGGTGGGTGTGGGGCTTATATAGAAAGGATGAGCAACGCACCCAAAACACCTGTTGTGGCCTTATTTTCAACCAATGCGAGTGTTCCTGAACACTTTGCGGGACGGGTTCATGCTGCTGATTTGGTGCGTGCAGCAATGGGCAGAGATAATGTTTCTCAGCCCCACACCAACCAACCTTTTGCCATTATTAAACGAGAAGAGCTTGAGGGTTATTTCCGTCATACGGCTAAATTGGGCTTGAGTGAGTAATTAAGACTTAATATTTTTCAGAGTGTTAAGCAATTTCCCCACAACATCCCGCTGGTTGGCCCGTGGGGTCACCATGTCCACCATGCCGTGTTCCAGCAGGTATTCGGCGCGTTGGAAGCCTTCTGGCAGGGTTTGGCGGATGGTTTGCTCAATCACACGCGGGCCGGCAAAGCCGATGAGGGCGCCGGGTTCGGCCATGGTGACATCCCCCAACATGGCAAAGCTGGCGGTAACGCCCCCTGTGGTGGGGTGGGTGAGAAGCACAAGGTAGGGGAGGCCTGCATCCTTGAGGCTAGCAATGGCGGCGGTGCTGCGGGCCATTTGCATCAGGCTGAGCACGCCTTCTTGCATCCGTGCCCCGCCGCTGGCGGCAATGGCGAGGAGGGGGAGTTTTTGCTTTTCCGCCGTTTGGGCGGCCACCACCAAGGCTTCGCCCACGGCGCGGCTCATGCTGCCGGCCATGAAGGCAAAATCCAGCGCCACCACCATCACGGGCACCCCGCCCACGGTGCCGTGCACCACGCGGAAGGCATCCCGCACGCCGCCGGCGCGGGCGTCTTTCAGGCGGGCTTTGTAGGCTTTGCGGTCTTTGAACTTCAGGGGGTCATCGGGTACATCCGGCACGGCAACAACCTTGGCGCTGCCCTCATCCAGCAGGTGGGCCAGGCGGGCGTCAATCTCCCAGGGCAAATGGTGGCCGCAGGCGGTGCACACATACAGGCTGGCAGGCAGTTCGGCGTCGTAAATCAGCTGGCCGCAGCCGGGGCATTTTTCCCAAATGTTGGCCGCCACCCCGCGTTTGGACGTTGTTTTGAGGCCGGGTTTGATGATGTCGGTGAGCCAGTTCATGGGGGCACACTAGCCTAAAAATTTCAAACTTGCCAGTTACCTCCATTTGCATTACATGGCTGCTTATGGATACGAAACATACAAACCCCTCACCTGAAGTTCAAAAGCTTCTTTTGGAAACCTTAAAATCGTCTGGGTTGAGCTGTATTCCAGCCCAATGCCCCCAAACGGGTGGGTACAGCATGGCTTTGTTTACGGTTGAAAGATTGCCGTTGTTTCAAACACCCTCAATATTTGCATCGCGGGGGGATGCCCATGAGGCGTTTCATGCATTGGTGGATGGTTTGAAAGGGACTAACCCTGATAAATTTGACTTTGAAAGCATGGCCCATTAGGTTGGGCCGAGTTTATTAACATCTAGGAGAACGCCCATGTCCATCCACGACCTGACCGCCGGCAAAGAACCCCCCCACGACATTTACGTGGTGGTGGAAAACCCCCGCCACGTGGTGGGTGTGAAGTATGAAATGGACCACGACACGGGGATGATTTTTGTGGACCGTTTTGCGCCCATGCCCATGGCGTTTCCCGCCCATTACGGGTTTATTAACAACACGTTGGGGGGAGATGGCGACCCCGTGGACGCCTTTGTTTACACGGATATCCCCGTGGTGCCCGGCGCCGTGGTGCGCTGCCGCCCCGTGGGTGTGCTGCTGACCACCGATGAAAGCGGGGAAGATGCCAAGCTGATTTGTGTGCCCCACAAAAAGCTAGACCCCCGGTTTGAGAACATTCAAAACTACACCGATTTGCCGGAGTTGTTTATCAAACAACTGGAGCAGTTTTATATGCATTACAAAAACTTGGAAGCGGGCAAATGGGTGAAGTGCGCTGGCTGGGGCGATGCCAAAAAAGCCATGGAGATTGTGGCCAAGGGGATTGAGGACGCGAAGAAGTAGGATTAAATCGCTGTGAGAGTGACAGTCTCCAAGTCGTCATGGATTTGGACCTTGACAGTCTTATTGCACGAAAAGGGTAAGGCCTCTGTTTCAGTCCCGTTGTGTTGGAATTGAACAGGAATGCTGGTTTTGTTTGATTCAAGCCATAAACGAACAAAGAATTGGTCTTTCCCACGGATGATTTCTGAAACAAGGGCGGTATGGTTTGCCGCGGGCATTTTAACGCCGCCTACAGGATGTGCGTAGATTTGTGCCGTGATGGGGAACGAAGCCATGAGATGCCTTTCTTTGGGAAGATAGAAGCGGAAGTGTATGGTTTTTGGGTACATACGGCAAGCATTTTGAACTGAAAATATGCAACACTGCCTTAAAATATATTGTTTTTCAATATGACATAGACGGTATGATTTGATATACGTTGAATGAAAGTACAGGAGAAGCAACCATGGCCATTAACCCTTTAAGCCCCACCGCCATTCAGCAGGCGATGTTCAAGCGGGCGGATAGCAATAAATCGGGTAAATTGGACAGTGTCGAGTTTGCCAAGGCGCTTACCCAAGCCCAAGGCAAGCCCGTGAGCGAGGCCCAAGCCAAGGCGGCGTTGAAGCAGTTAGACGCCGACGGCGATGGCGCCGTGAACGTGAGCGAGTTTGAAAAGGCCAACGTGGCAGCGGCCCAGAGCGCGGCCAGCGCCAAACCCAACTTGTACCAAGCCCTTCAAACCGCGGGCATTGCCCAAGCCAACACCGACAGTTACACCAGTTTGCTGCAAGGCAGTTTGAACGGGACGTTCAACGCCACGGGCGCCTTGGTGGGCCAGATAGTGGGCGGGGCGATTACAAATAAAATTGCGTAACTGTTTTAACTTTCCGTTCCCGTCCGTTTTAATTCAATCACCTCGGCTGTGGTGCTGGAGGGGAGGCCTTTGAGGGATTTGATTTTCCCCAACTGGCGCTCCAACTGGTTGGTGCGGGTGCTGGCCAGCACGTCGTAATCGCGCCCCAAGGTGGCCAGCTTTTCGCCAAACTTGCCAAAGGCCTCGCTGTAGCGGCCCCATTGGTCTTGGAAATCGGCCAAAATACGGAGGATGTCGCCCGTGGTGCGTTCCAGCTGGAAGTTCTCCACCGCCTGCCGGATAACCGCCAAAATGGCAAACAACGTGGTGGGGCTGCACAATATAACTTTGCTGGCCAGCGCCGTATCCAAAATCGCGCGGTCGTGCTCCAGCAAAAAGGCGTACACCTGCTCGTTGGGGATGAACACCAGCGTGTAATCCAACGTGCTGTCTCCCCCTTCCGCCAGTGTGGCGTATTCCCGTTTGGAGGCCTCCGCCACGCGGGCCCGGGCTTCTTTGATAAACTGCTTCAACGCCTGCTCTTTGGTGGCCACGTGCTCGGCTTCCAACCACACCAAGTATTGGTCCAGTGGAAACTTCACATCCATGTGCACCACGCGTTGGTTGGGCAAAAAGAAGGTGTAATCGGGTTGGCGTTTTTGGCCGTCGCTGCTGGTAAGAGTACCTTGGCGCAGGTAGTTGATGCCTTCCACAAACCCTGCCAAGCGAAGCACATCATCCGCCATCCTATCCCCCCATTGGCCACGGATGCGGCTGTTGGTGAGGGCGGTTTTCAGGTCGGTGGTGGTGGCGCGCAAATGCTCCATTTGGGTGCTGCTTTTGGCCAGTTGTTCGGCCAATGTGGCAAACTTAGCGGCGCGGTCTTTGTCCAGCGTGGTTACCAACTCGTTCACCTTTTTCAGCTCGGCGTTCATCAGGGCCAGGTTTTGGTCAATCAATTGCTTTTTGGAATCCAACTCTTTGTCGGAAAGTTCGGCCCGTTTGTCCATGTTCTGCTCGGCCAGTTGGAGGAGTTGCTGGGTGGCTTGTTGGCTGACCGTGGCCAACACCTCGCCGCTGAGGGCTTGGAAGGTTTGGCGCATATCCGCCGTGCTGCGTTGTTGCTGCTTAAAAAGCCACCATGCGGCGGCAAAGCCCAACATGAGTCCTATCAGCAACATAGCAAGGGGGAGAATGGTTTCCATAACCTTACCTTAGCACACATCGCCCCTTGTGGAAGGGGTTGGTTTGCCCTTACGATGGGGCAGTATAACAAGAAAGGATATTCCATGTTCAAAGTCTCTTCTACCGCAACCATGTTGGCCATGATGGCAACGTTGGCCCATGCTGCCGATGCCCCTCTTTCCACCGAAGCTGCCGCCGATATGGTGGGCGGTGCCACAGCAGCCCTTGAAGCCGAAGCCATGCCCAGCGGTGCTGGCGAAAAACTGGAGGATTACATGATGGATGCCAAGGCAACGGGTGCTGAAACAGCCACCGTACCTGCGGCCACAGAGATGACCATTTCGAAAGAAGTAGAAGAGCTGGTAGCCAGTTTGGATGGTTCCGCCACCGTAGTAACCTCGGCCACCGAGGCGGTATCCACCAGCGATGTGGTATCAGCCACCGCTGCCGCGATGGACACCATGACGCCTCCCGATATGGACGTGCAAGCCCCCGCCAACGCTGCCGCCACGGGCGATGACATGATGGGCAGCGCCCCCACCATGACCGATGTACCAGCTGCAACGGAAGCTGCTGCTGGCACAAAAACCACCGAAGCGATGGATATGGTGAAAGAAGTTGTGACCGAGGTGAAAGCCGACGCCGCCACCGAAGTAAAAGACGCGGTTGAAGCCGTGGGCGGAGTGCATAAGTAAACCTGAGATACCTACACAAAACCCCGCACATGCGGGGTTTTGTGTAGGTGGCGTTCAGTTAGTATTTTACCGAGCAGCCATAACTGCGGGTTTCCGTGGTAGCAGGGGCTTCGCCTTTCAGCACGGCATCCACCGCGGCAAGGGCGTAGTTTTCGGCTTTGGCAATGTCGCCCGCGCTGAAGCTGGGGATGCTATCGATGGCGCCTTTGTAAACAACTTTCCCGTCTTTATCCGCCACTACCATGGTGGGGGTTGTTTTGGCGTCCAGCAGGCGGCCTAACTTGCTACCATTGGCACCATCCAGAACATACGCCGTACCAGCAAAACTTTCTTTGGCGACCGTAGCGGGGGCGTCTTTGATAGTAAGGTAGCCTTCTTTACCTTCCGCCGACGAGTTCACGGCAAGCCAGGTTACGCCTTTGGCTACAGTATCTTTTTGGAAGCCTTGCATGGCTTTGGCATCGTAAAACTTGCGCACAAACGGGCAGCCGGGGTTGGTCCATTCCAGCACCAAGGGTTTGCCACGAAAATCCCCAAACGTGTGGGTTTTGCCCACGTGGTCGGTAAAGGCTACATCGGCGGGCAACACATCACCCACCTTGATGGCGGCATCTTGGGCCAAGGCTACGCCACTCAGCAGGGTAGCGGCGGTTAGTACGGTACAAAAGGCGTGGTTCATCCTAGGTTTCCTTTGTTGTTAGCGTGGGTAAGTGTACCGCAGCCCCACCACTGCGCAAGCCCCCTACCCACCCAAATGTAAGGTTGACGTTAACTGTCTTTTCGGGGATATATGCCTGCGGGGGCGATTAGCTCAGGGGTAGAGCACGACATTGACATTGTCGGGGTCAGTGGTTCGAAACCGCTATCGCCCACCATCATTTTATGCCCCATCGACAGCTTGAAAGCCGTTAGGGCTTGGGTGAGGTGCTAATATAATCCAAGCCGTATTTTTTGCGCAGGGCGGGTAAAAAACCGCTGGATTCAAGTTCTGGTAGGCGGTCGTCCATCGCTTTGGCAATGCTGGCGCTATCAGTCTTGGCGGGGCTAAAGGCCAAGTGGCAGGGGGTTTTCAGGGTGTCGGCCGTTTTAACCAAGGTGCCGTCTTTCCCCACGCTGTGCAGGTAGTAGTTTAACACGGCCGGGTTTTCCAACATCACATCAATACGGCCATTCAGCATTTTGCCCACATTGTCTTCCAAGGGGGCTGTGCCGCTGGTCAGCTGCACTTTGCCGTCGTAATCCAGGTTGCTGTTGATGTAATCCGCTTCGGCTTGCCCGTAGTAATACCCTTCCACACCCCCAAGTTTGCGGTCGCCCAGCGAATTGGGGCCGTGGTAGGTAAACGCTTCGCCCTTGCGGCTAAACAGGGCGTATCCGCACGGAGCGTAATGGTTGGAGAACACGAATCCTGGCGACTCTTCAGGGTCGCTAGCCACCAACACATCATACGTGCCTTTGCGCACGGCGGGTATGGCGTCATCCCACGAGACTTGCTTGTAAGTTATTTTATACCCCAAAGGTTCCAGCGCAGCTTTGGCCAGTTCAATCAAAAATCCTTCGGCGTTGGCATCACCGGGTTCGCAGTTGTAGGGGCACCAGGGGTCGGCTACAAAGGTAAGTTCGCGGGGTTCGGCCACGGCAAGGCCTGCGATGGTGAGAGATGCAAGGCTTGCGAATTTGAAAAATGTGTTCATGCAAGCAGTATGGATTAAAAATATGGGTGTGTCGCGGTGTAGGAGGCAGAGTGGCCCAAAGATATGTGCCGCCACCGCAACGTGTTACCCAAACACCGCAGGTAGGATGTACGCAAAAAAGGTTGCTGAAGCCATGGTTTCAAGATTCGGTTAGGATGCCTACCAACAACAAAAAATGGTCTGCCATGCCCACACCTTTTCGCCGCACCCTTTCCGTCGCGCCTTACTACCTGATGGTGTTGTGTTTGGGTGGGTTTTTGGCCTATGTGGTTTATACCAAGGCCGAACAAGACATGGCGGTGGCGCGGGAGCACTATAAAAAGCAATCCGATGTAGAAATGGCCTTGGTACGCCGCCAGGTGAGCGATGCGTTAAGCCACATTTACCAAAATATCCGCACCATCAGCATGTTACCTAGCGTGCGAGAGATTAACGCCGAGGGCAGCAACTTAAGCCCGACCGACGATATGGCCATACGCCAGATTTATAACAACCTGAAATCCAATGTGGCGGTCTCCGAGATTTATATTGTTCCTGTGGATATGGACCCTGACAACCCAACTAAACCTGCTGCACCTTTGAAAATGTTTGACAGCCTGATTGTCGATACGAGTACGGGAGCCTTGGAGACGGTAGAGACCCACGAATACCGCCAGCTTCGGGATGTCGTGATGCCATATTTTCGGGAAAAATACCCCGACCGCAACACGTTTCAAGGGATGGGTGTGCCGATTATCAGCGCAAACCCGGTTCTAACGTGCGACAATTCTATTTTTAACAAAACACGTCACGATTCTGACCGTACAGGGCTTATCTTTTCAGTACCGTTTTACGGGGAAGACGGGGCGTTGAAGGGAACGATTTCCGCCATTGTGCTGAACAACGCCTTGCGGAGCATGTTGCCTCCTCGTGATTACGCCCTGATTAACACGGGCAACAACGTGGTGTTGGATGCGTTGGAACAAGGGCAGGAAGAACATTCTGCCCCGTACGTGCAACAAGGCAAGGTGGACCCGAACCTGATATTCTCGAAAGTTGTGCCGGCGGGTTTGAACGACAAACGCAGCCCGTGGCGGTTGTGGGCCGGGTTCCCCAACGCACGGTTTGAAGAAAGCGGGGATGTTAAGGCGATAGAAACGTTCAAACTAGGGGGGTATGCCCTGTGCGCTTTGATAACCCTGATAGGGTTGATGCTGGAAGCATATTTAGACTTTTTAGCCCGGCGGCGGCGGCGGGATATGTTGGTGAACCGCCAGCTGGCGTTGGCCAAAGCCTCGGCTGAAGACGCCACCAAAGCCAAAAGCGAGTTTTTGGCCACCATGAGCCACGAAATACGAACGCCCATGAACGGTATTTTTGGGATGCTGGATATTTTGTTGCGCAGCAAACTGCGGCCCGAACAAGAAGAGTTTATACAAACCGCCAAGCGCTCGGCCGAAGGGTTGCAAGGTATTTTGAACGACATTTTGGATTACAGCAAAATGGAAAGCGGGGGGTTACATCTGGAGGTTATCCCCTTTGATGTGCAATTGTTGGTGGAAGATATTGCCGACAGCTTTGCACCGGTGGCCGAGAACAAAAAACTTTCGTTGATTTGTCATTACGACCCCCAAACCCCCACGCATGTTCAGGGAGACCCTGTGCGGTTGCGGCAGATTATCAACAATTTTATCAGCAACGCTATTAAGTTTACCTCGGAAGGCTCGGTGATTGTTCGGGTTACGGCCAGTGTGGTGAGCGAGACCGAGGCGGTTTACACGTTTGCCATTCAAGACAGCGGGATTGGTATCCCGCCGGACAAGGTTGATAAATTGTTCCAACGGTTCAGCCAAGTGGACAGCAGCACCACCCGCAAGTACGGAGGCACGGGGTTGGGTTTGGCCATCTCGAAAGGTTTGGTGGAGAAAATGGGGGGAGAAGTGAAGGTAACCAGCACGGAAGGGAAAGGTTCGGTGTTTGCCTTTACCGTAGCGCTGCCGTTGGCAGAGGCGCCTGTGGCACCAACAGAAGAACGTCGTGCGGGCAATTTTAACCTGAAAGGCACCCACGTGCTGATTGTGGAAGACCACCCCGTGAATGTACAGATTTTTGAAGAAGCACTCAAAAACCTTGGCGCTACCTTTACCACCGTGAACCATGCGCAGGATGCCTGGGGCCTGTTGCAGGCCCACCCCAAAGCGTTCCAGATGGCGATTTTGGATTACCAATTGCCCGACCTGAATGGTTTGGAACTGGCCATGATGATGTACAACCACGAACCCACCCAACATATTTTGATGGTGGCCTGTACCTCGGTAACTACCGAGAACATTCACGATTACGAAGAGGCCGGGTTTGCAGGCTACCTCACCAAGCCGTTGCGGGCGTCGGTGTTGGCCAACATGTTGCTGGCCGTGCGCTTCCGGAAAAGCAGGGTGGGTATGCTGACACGCCTGAAATTGCGGAACCCCGACAAAGATGAAACGGCCAAACACGCCAAATTGCCCAGCCTGAATATTTTGGTGGCGGAAGATGACCCCATCAACCAGATTGTGGTGGGAATTTTATCAAAATGATTGGCAGCACGTGCACAATAGTTGGCAACGGCCAAGAAGCTTTGGATATATTGGCGAACCAAAAGTTTGATGTGGTACTGATGGACATGCGGATGCCCGTGATGGATGGTTTGGAAGCCACCCGCCGCCTGCGGACACGGGAAGAGGCGGAAGGCAAGCCCCCCGCCCTTGTGGTGGCCTTAACCGCCAATGCCATGGCGGATGACATGGAGGCCTGCCGCACCGCGGGCATGAACGATTTTATGACCAAGCCCTTAACATTTGAGAAGTTTTATAAGGGACTGGAAAAGCTTAATTTGTGTGGTGCAGCCCCTGTGGAAGAAGTACAACCTGAAGTGGAGTCTGATAAATTTGGCGGGATGATGATTGGGGGAGAGGCCCAGCCTTCGGTTGTGTTTGACAAAGAGTTTTTAGAAACCGCCAGCGGGGGGGATGTGGAGTTTCAAGCCCAGTTGTTAAAAATTTACAAAGAAGAAACCGCCAAACTGGTAGATATTCTTGAGGCCTCCGCCCCCGGGGCAGAAGAATGGCGGGCGGCCGCACACCGGTTGAAAGGATCGTCGTTGAACCTTGGGTTTAACCAGCTAAGCCAGATATGCGGTGACGCTGAAAAAGCGACCGACCCAAACACCCAATCTCAACATCGGGAAGCCATTCACCAAGGCCTAACCCGTGCTTTTTTGGCCGCAGGGAATGCAAGTTAAAGTTGCATATTATCTTTACGGATGAATACCCCTAGTATAGATAAGGATATGATACATATTCCTGATGAAGCTGAAAAGATATTAGCTGAAAACATTGCTGCAAACGACAAGCGTACCAACAACAAGGCGGCGCTTGACCTGTTGTTTATGGAAGATGACCTTACGACCCAGATGATGATTAAACAAATTTTGCGTGGCCAGAGCCTGAACTTGGAATTTGCTACCAACGCCCAACAAGGGTTGGAGATGTACAGCAACAAACCTCCTCATATTGTGTTTTTGGATATCAACATGCCCGGCCGAATGAACGGCCTGCAGGTGTTGGACGTGCTGAACCGGTGCGACCCGTGTGTGTTTGCCATGATGCTGACCTCCAGTTCCGTGGGCGAGCACGTTACCGCCGCCATTAAAAACAACGTGCAAGGCTACGTGATTAAGCCGTTCACCATGAACAAGCTGATGGAATGCATCAACCGGTACCGTCGTATGGTGTTGGAGCAGGCTGTATGACGCTACCCCCGCCAAATTCCGAGGCCGCTGTTGTTTTGGGGCGTATGGAACAAACACTTCAAGAGTCATTTGGCTTGAATGACCGCCGTTTCCCTATGGGAGGAACGTTGAAGCTGTTGTTTGTGGAGGACGACAAAACAACCCAAATGATGCTGATGCAGCTGTTAAAAAACGAACCTGTTGCTTCAAGTTTTGCATCGGATGCCGAACAGGCGGTACAACTGTACTGCCAAAGCACGCCTCACATTGTGTTTTTGGATATTGACTTGGGCAAACCCGTTTCTGGCTTGAACTTGCTGAACCTGTTGGTGCGGTACGACCCCTTAGTTTACCCCATTATGCTGACATCCCATGCCACCCATAGCGAAGTGAGCGAAGCCAAAAACCACCACGTGAAAGGGTATATTGTGAAGCCGTTTACGTTTAAAAAACTGATGGAAACCATCCACCGTTACCATAACCAGCCCGTATAAAAATTCTGGGATGCAAAACAAAAAAGCCCCGCATGGGGCTTTTTAAAACAATACTTTCTACTTGTCATCCGCCGCCACGGTCATTTTGACGATGGTGTCGGGGTTTTCCACCGAACCGTTGTCGTATTCATCGCCTTTTTTAATGGCGTCCACGTGCTCCATGCCTTCCACCACTTGGCCCCACACGGTGTATTGGCCATCCAGCCCGCTGTTGGGGGCCAGCATGATGAAGAACTGCGCGTTGGCGCTGTTGGGGGCCATGGTGCGGGCCATGCTCACGATGCCGCGCACGTGCATCATGTCATTAAATTCGGCCTTCAGGTCGGGCTTGGTGCTGCCGCCCATGCCATCGCCTTTGGGGCTGCCGGTTTGGGCCATAAAGCCGTCAATCACGCGGTGCCACTTTTTACCGTTGTAGTAGCCTTCGCGGGTCAGCTCTTTAATACGCGCCACGTGGTTGGGGGCCTTGTCGGGGAACATTTTGATGGTCACGCGGCCGTCTTTCAAATCCAGATACAGGGTGTTGTCCATATCCAAAGCGGGGGTGGTGGCGTTGGCGGCGGCGGCAATCATAAGGAGGGCTCCTAGCAGGGTTTTGAACATGGGTTGGTCTTTCTTGTTGGTACGTACTGTTATGACGGGCCAAAGCCCCGCCGTCAACCTTCCAAGGTGGCCAGCAGGGGGATAAACTGCTCCCAATGACGGATGACCGCCGTGGCGCCGGCGGCTGTGAGGATGGCTTCCGCCCCGTCGTGGTCATCGTGCAGGCCCACGTAGCCCACGGCGGTGTAACCTGCCTGTACGGCGGCCTGGATGCCCGTGGGGGTATCTTCCACGGCCAAGGCATGGGCGGGGTTTACCTGGAATTGCTGGGCGGCGTGCACGTACACATCCGGCGCGGGTTTGGCGTTCATGTGGGGCACGGCGGAGTACACGTGCTGCTTGAAGACGTCGGGCAGGCGCACGCTGGTGGCGGTGATGGTGTGTTGGAGGGTGAGGGCCGCCCGTTCCGGCACGCTGTTGGTGCACACGCACAGGGCACGGCCTTGGGCGTGCAGGGTTTGCAGCATCACATCCGCCCCCGGGGCGATGGGCATGCCTTTTAACAGCTGTTTGTGCAGGTAGGCCTTGCGCATCTCCAAAAAGGGTTGAAGCTCCAGCCGCACGCCGTAATCCGCCGCAATGCAATCCAACAGATTTTGGCCCGCTTTGCCACGGTAGCCATTTGGTTTGGTCCAATCGGAAACTTGAATCGGCACGCCGTACTCGGCGTTCACCATGGCCACGCAGTTGGGCACGCTGGTGGAGAAGGTATCCACCAAGGTGTCGTCCATATCAAAGGCAATGAGTTGAAAGGGCATGTTTAATTATAGCGTTATTTAAAGGTTTCGCCAAGGCGGGGGTTAAGGGGGCTTTGCCCCTTTCAACGGGAAGTGTCATTGCGAGGAGGAAAAGCGCGGAGCGCGTCCGACGCGGCAATCTTCCAAGGTTAAGGGTTGCACACTTTTGGAAGATTGCCGCGCTGCGCTCGCAATGACGACCTTTGGTCGTAAGGGGGCTGGCGCCCCCTTAACCCCCTCTTGAATCTAGCGCTCCACGCACACCGCAATACCCATCCCGCCCCCAATGCACAGGGTAGCCAGACCCCGCTTCACATCCCGTTTGGCCATTTCGTGCAGCAAGGTTACCAACACGCGGCAGCCGCTGGCGCCAATGGGGTGGCCCAGCGCAATGGCCCCGCCGTTCACGTTGGTGATGTCCATGGGCAGCCCCAACCCCTTGGCCACGGCCAAGGCTTGGGCGGCAAAGGCTTCGTTGGCTTCCATCAGGCCAAGGTCGGAAAGTTTCCAGCCCGCTTTCTCCAATGCTTTTTGGCTGGCGGGCACGGGGCCGTAGCCCATGGTGGCGGGGTTGACGCCTGCCACGGCGCTGCTGACAATGGTGCCTAAAATGGGCAAGTTGCGTTTTTCTGCTTCCCCACGGGTCATGACCATCACCATGGCGGCGCCATCGTTGATGCCGCTGGCGTTGCCCGCCGTCACCGTGCCATCCGGCTTGAAGGCGGGGCGGAGTTTGGCCAGCTGTTCGGCGGTGCTTAAGCGGGGGAATTCATCCTGTGCAAACACTATGGGGTCACCCTTTTTTTGGGGCATCACGTAGGGCACAATTTCATCGGCAAACCGGCCGTTTTTGATGGCATCTGCCGCGCGGAGCTGGCTTTGGGCGGCAAAGGCGTCTTGCGCCTCGCGGGTAATGCCGTGCTCGGCGGCAAGGTTTTCCGCCGTGATGCCCATGTGGTAATCGTTGAACGCATCCCACAACCCGTCCACAACCATAGTGTCGCGCAGTTTGGCATCGCCCATTTTGGTGCCGTCGCGCATATGCAGGGCGTGGGGGGCTAGGCTCATGGTTTCTTGCCCGCCGGCCAGCACGATGCCAGCTTCACCTGTTTTCACTAAACGGGCGGCTTGGGCCACGGCCTCCAGCCCGCTGCCGCACACGCGGTTGAGGCTGATGGCAGGCACGGTATGGGGCAACCCGGCGGCCAAGGTGGCTTGGCGGGCGGGGTTTTGGCCGCAGCCGGCGGTGAGCACGTGGCCCAGCAACACTTCGCCCACATCGGCGCCCGCAACATCGGTGCGCTTCAAGGTTTCGGCTATCAATGCCGCGCCCAGTTTATGGGCAGGTTGGGCAGCTAGTGCACCCCCAAAACTGCCAATGGCGGTGCGCAGGGCGCTGACAATCACGGCGTCGGTGGCGTGGGGCATGGGGTGGTTCCTTCTTGGTTGTTAGGGGCACCGTAGCACAGCCAACCTGCTCGCCAAGGTGCACGTATCAAAAAACCACCCGCAGGTGGCTTTTGGGCACATCGTACAAACATATACTACCGTATAGGAAATACTTTGACTGTCTCCGTTTTACCATTCCCTTTATCAACAACAAATCCTTGAATTGCCCCTTGTTCGTGCTGGAGTCTCTGAATTGCTAAATACAGCTCCACCGCTTTTTCAATCACACGGGCTTGGGAGATGTTCTTACCGTCGGCATAGGCCTCCAGCTCGGCTCTCAAGTCGTTGGGTAAGCCAATGGTTCGTTTGCTTTTGGTGGTGGCAACGGGTGTTAGGGCGGATGAGGGGGCGGGCTTGTTCATAAGCACTACGTATACTTTTACACACTCCCCTGTCAAGGCCCTTGACGTAGTAGTATACATAGAATACATATCTACCCAAAGGGGAATCATCATGACGTATCGAATTGCTACTTCGACCACGCCCGCATGGCGCACGTGGCTAATGGGGTTGTTGGGCATGGCCTTGGCAGGGTGTACTGCCCAACCCTGCTGCGGCCCCACCGTACAATACGCCTATGCCGAGCCTGCCCCCGCCGATGCCGCCTTGCAAGCCTGCGCCAACCATGCGGCCGCGGGTATTCGGGCAGGAGGCCAGCCCGACTTTAAATACCTGAAGCTGGATGCAGCGGATAGGTTTGTAAGCCCCTTCAACCGTTATGTGGGCAACACGTACGTGGCCACGGTGCAGGATGCCTACGGCCAATGGTATGGCCGCACCCAATGGGCCAAAGTGCGCGTGCACTGCCTGAGCGACGCCCAAGGGCAGGTGGTTTACAGCTTTGTGCGGGGGGAGTAGGTTTGGATATTCCAAAACAACTTCAAGAAATCAAGTCGATATATATAAAATCTCTTGCGGAACTAGCCCGTCAAGCTGTTCGACACGGGATAACGGATGTTTCGTTTTCCCAAATTCTTAGGGCCATGATAGAAGCCGATATCATATCAGTAAACTCGCTTGCCATGCTCAGTCGCGTCGAAAGAAGTACGGCAAGTCGTTGGGTTCATGGTCATAACGCCCCTTCCACGCTGTCTCAAGAAACAATCTTGCTCCGGATTGCTGATATTGCCGAGACGAGCATAAACCCTCTTCATAAATCATCCGAAACAGAACCAACCCGCGAATAACGCTTGCTTTCCCGTTCAGCCTATCCTATAAGCCCCCCATCACCACCCCACACGCCGATGGGATGGGTTGATATAAGAGCAACCTCGGCACCTGAAAGACTCCGCTATGGCTGAAACCATCCAGCGCACCCACGAATTTAACGTGGCGCAAGAAACCCTGACAAAAGCTTTTGATATCGACTTCGCCAAACGGCTAGAAGATACGTTCACCAACGTTCACCCCGTGGTTGGCACGGTGGTAAAAGGTGTGGTGTTGGCCGTGGATGCCGAAGCCGTGCATCTGGACATCGGCTACAAGGCCGAAGGTTCCATCCCCGTGGCCGAATTTAAAAACGCCGAAACCGGCGAAGTGTCCATCAAAGTGGGCGACATGATCGACGTGTTCGTGGAAAATCTGGACGATAAAAACGCCCAGAGCCGTCTCTCCCGCGACAAAGCCAAGCGTGAAGAAGTGCTGACCAAGCTGGAAAACGCCCACAAAGCCGGCGAAACCGCCAGCGGTGTGATTTTCGGTAAAGTCAAAGGTGGGTTCATGGTGGATGTTCAAGGCGTGCTCGGCTTTTTGCCCGGCAGCCAGCTGGACGCCAAACCTGTAACCGACCTTGCTCCGTTTATGTATGTTCCTTTGGATTTCCAAGTGGTGAAAGTAGACCGCAAACGGAACAACCTGATTGTCAGCCGTCGCGCCTTGACCGATGGCGGCACCGGCGTGGGCAACCGCGACGCCCTGATGGCCGACATGAAAGAAGGCAAAGTGCTGAAGGGTACGGTGAAAAACATCACCGACTACGGCGCCTTTATGGATTTGGGCGGCGTGGATGGTTTGCTCCACATTACCGACATCGCCTGGCACCGCATTGGCCACCCCAGCGAAGTGCTGAAAGTAGGTCAGCAAATGGATGTGATGGTGGTGCGCTTTGACGAAAAAACCCAACGCGTATCCTTGGGCCTGAAGCAACTCCGCGATGATCCTTGGACCAAGGTGGACAGCCTGTTCCCCATCGGCAGCAAGATTTCGGGCAAAATCTCCAACATGACCGACTACGGTGCGTTTGTGGAACTGGCCCCCGGTGTGGAAGGTTTAATCCACGTCACCGAAATGAGCTGGACCCGCAAAAACATCCACCCCAGCAAGGTGGTGAGCAGCGGCCAAGAGGTTACGGTTCAAGTGCTGGAAATCGACCGCGACAAGCGCCGTATTTCCTTGGGCCTGAAACAATGCCAAGAAAACCCCTGGGATGTGTTCAGCCGTACCGCCAAACCTGGCGATATGGTGGAAGGCACCGTACGCAGCATGACGGACTTCGGGATCTTTGTGGCCCTGAACGACGAAATTGACGGGCTGGTGCACGTGAGCGACCTGAGCTGGGAAAAAACCGGCGAAGAAGCCATGGCCGACTTCAAAAAAGGCGACACCGTGAAGGCTGTTATCCTGAGCATCGATACTGCGAAGGAACGTGTGGCTTTGGGCATCAAGCAACTGCAAGGTGATCCCTTTGCCACCGCCGCCGCCAAGTACAAAAAAGGCGACATTGTGAAGGTAAAAGTAACCGACACCGATGCCGATGGTATTACGGTAGACTTTGACGGTGTGGAAACCACCATCAAGGCCCGTGACTTGGCTGTAGACCGCGAAGGCCAAAACACCGCCAAGTTCAAAGACGGTATGGAAATCACGGCCAAAATTACCGTGCTTTCGGCCAAAGACCGCAAGCTGGTGCTCTCGGTACGTGCCCTGGAGCAAGATGAAGAGCGCGAAGCCGTGAAAAGCTACGCCAACCAAGAAGAAGCTGGCGACAGCGCCTTGGCCGAAGCTTTGAAAAAAGCAGGGGTGAAAGGCAAAGCGAAAGCCGAAGCTGCTGAAGGTGATGATAAACCCGCCAAAAAAGCTAAGGCTGCCAAAGCTGAGGCCGAAGGCGAGGAAAAGCCCAAAGCCAAAAAAACCCCAGCCAAAAAAGCTAAGGGCGACGAATAAAGACCCCTCCACCGCACCCTAAGCCCTTGCTTGGGGTGCGAAATTGGAGCACACTTACTCATTCAAATAACATGTGAAATTGGAGGAACGTACCATGACCAAAAGCGAACTTGTCCAACGGATGTCCGCCATCCACCCCGACCTGCACATCAGCGACCTTGAGCGCGTGGTGAACACCATTTTTGACGAAATCACCAGCACGCTGGCCGACAACGGCCGTGTGGAACTGCGTGGTTTTGGCAGTTTTTCGGTGCGCAAACGCGCCCCCCGCAAAGGCCGTAACCCCCGCACGGGTACAGCCGTGTCGGTTCCTGGCAAAAGCGTGCCTTACTTCAAAGTGGGCAAAGAACTGCGTGAACGCGTGAACAAGTAACCTTACGCGTTGCTAACACACCAGCCGCAAGGCTGGTTTTTTTGTGGGGTTAGGGTAGACTGGAATCATGAAAAAATCACATCAACCTCGGATTACCCACCTTATTTTTGACTGCGATGGCGTGTTGATTGATAGCGAACTCATCGGTTGCCGTGTTGCAGCAGAATTTTTCACGCAGGCTGGCTACCCTCTTACACGAGATGAATATATTCAACGATTTGCTGGTAAAAGCCATTCTCAAATCCTTGATGAAATTAAGAATGAAACCGGCATTTCGTTAGAACATCGCATGAACGATACCCAGCGTCGGGAAGCCCAATACCGTGCATTCCAATCCGAACTTAAAGCAACACAAGGCATTCATACTGCTTTGTCACAGATAACACTCCCCAAAGCCATTGCGTCGGGGAGTAGCTTGGAGCGTTTGCACTTAACTCTTGGCTTAACGGGGTTGAAAGATACGTTTGCACCCCACATCTATTCGGCCGAACAGGTATCCAATGGTAAGCCTGCCCCGGATGTATTCCTGTTAGCGGCCCGTAAACTAAAAGCCAAACCCAAACAATGTTTAGTGATTGGAGATAGCCACCACGATATGGAAGGAGGTAAAGCCGCAGGTATGTTAACCCTTGGATATGTTGGTGCTTCTCACGGAACGGCTGAATTGGAACAGCGTCTCCGCAACCACGGGGCCTATGCTGTGTTGAATGATATGCGTGTGCTGCCAGACATGATTACGTCTATCAATAAAGCATTTGAGCATGACGGAATTTAATCCCTTCCGCACACGCCACTACAAAGGTGGGGTGTATGAGGTGTTGGTGGAGGCGAAACTGGAAGCTACTCAACAGTCTGTGTATGTGTACCGCAGCGTGGCCACAGGCGAGGTATGGGCGCGCCCCGTGCGCGAGTTTGAAGATACCGTGGTATGGAACGGCCAACAGGTGAAACGTTTTACGGAGATATCATGAAACCCTTGATTGCCATCCTATTCGCCCCGTTGCTGTTGGCGCCTGTTTACTACCAAGGCGGTACGGCCAAGGCTGTGGGAGAGCAAGTGGAGAATAATATAACAGATTTACCGGCAGCGGCACCGTTAACCTCTCCCTTGCTGGTAACTCCTACGTTGGAGGAGCCAGCCTTACCCGCCGTTGCGCCCGAGGAGGAAGTAACTGAGCCAGTCCCAGCGCCCAAAGGTGTGTTGGATGCCGCCACCTGTGCCCGCGGGCTGGAAGTGATGCAAGACATGGCCTCTCTGGCGTACCAAAAAGAATCCCGAAGCGTCTACATGGGTATTATCGTGGCGGCGGGCATTGCCCGCCAGCAGGTGGCCAGTGGGGATACACCCAACCTGGCCGTAGTGCGCAAACGCCTGCACGCCATCCCTTGGGGGGCGGTGCTGCGGGACGAGCTTTTGAACCTGTACGTGCTGATTGAAGTGCCCTGCACCCCTACCGCATCGGCCGCTAAAATTAAAACTAAGCCTTCGGTAGAACGGCCTGATTAAAGACCAAGAGAGATCATACGGTCGACAGAGCGAGACGAAGGTGGGTATTTCTGCCGTTGCAGGCGGAGGTTGCACAGTTCGGTATAAATACCTTGCATATCGTTGGGGAGGGTGACGCTCAGGCCCAGTTGGTGGATTTTAGATTGGATAATCTGGGCATTACGTGGGGAGACACCAGGTCCGTCTTCCATCCACAGGTACGTATCCCGTTCCAAAATGCTGAGTTGTCGAGGGGTAAGGGTCATCCAATCCGTCTCCGTCCTTGCATGGCTAAAGCTAACGTACCTTCGTCCAGGTAATCAACCTCGGCCCCCACGGGGATGCCTTTGGCCAGCGCAGAAATATGAACACCCAAGGGTTTCAGGCGCTCGGTGATGATGTGGTTGGTGGTTTGGCCATCCACGCTGGCGCCAAGGGCCAAAATCACTTCCTTCACGCCCTCGGCAGGCACGCGGGCCACCAGCTCGGTCATGCGCAGTTGGTCCGGCCCTACACCCGCCAAAGCATTCACCACACCGCCCAGCACGTGGTAACGGCCTTTAAATCCGCCGCTGCGCTCCAGCGCCCATAAATCGTCCACACCTTCCACCACACACAGCAGGGTGGCATCGCGGGTGGCATCGGCGCACACGTGGCAACGGGGGGCGATGCCTAAGTTGCCGCAGGTTTCACACACGCACAGTTGGCTACCCACATCGGTCATTACCTGCATCACCTCGGCCATGGCGGTAGGGTTGGTTAGCAGGTGCAACGCCACCCGCTGGGCGCTGCGCGGCCCTAAGCCCGGAAGTTTGGCTAGTTTTTTGAGAAGACGCTCAAACGGGAGGGGAATGAGCGCTACCATACATTAATCTTGAGAACGTGAATCTTGGTTTTCAGGAGCATAGGAAGCGGCAAGAGGCTCGATAGCTTTTAAAGCGATAAGAACCCCAGCGGCCCCAATGACAAACCCCAACAAACTTGGTTTATGGGTTATCATAGACAAGCTAGAAGCTGCAAAAACAGAAAGCCCCGCAGCAAATTGAGTTTTTTGGTTTTTAAGGATATTACGCACGATCGTTATCTCCTCTCCAAAGGGAGTAAGAAACCAAACCTGTACCGACAGTTGCTAGAAAAAGACCTAAGCCAGAATGGGTACTTGGTGTGAGGCACGATGCGATACTACATGCAGCACCAAGTTTGATTGGAGTAGGTAAGCTTTTAAAGGTATTCCACATTTCAGTCCCTTTCATTAGTATGCATTTTATACGTCACATCCCCGGCAATTTCAACCCACCCGTCGCCGCCTTCATCTTGCTTTCGGTTACATCTCGCACTTTCCGCACGGCATCGTTCACGGCCACCATCACCACGTCTTGAAGGGTGTCTACGTCGTCGGCGTCCACTACGGAAGGTTTGATGGTCAGTTTCGTCACGTCAAACGTGCCGCTCATCACCACTTCCACGGCGCCGCCCGCAGCCACGCCCGTTACGGTGGTGGTTTTCAATTCTTCTTGCGCCTGCTGAAGCTTTTTCTGCATCTCTTGGGCTTTTTTCATCATGTCAAACATACCGGCCATAGGGTTATCCTTTCGTTAATGGGGTGATTCGACCTGTTCAATCTCGGCACCGGGGAACATCGCCAAGGCGGCTTTCAACGCTGGGTCTTCCGCAGCTGCCAGCTTACGGCCTTGGGCGGCGGTGTGTTCTTGCTCCACCAACGTGGGGGCGGTGGAAACACCCATGTGCTGCTCCACCATCCACACGCGGCCTGTGGCGGTGTTCAGGGCCGTGCGCATATCCCGTAAAATTTCTTTGGCGTCCATCAACCCACGGTCGATGCTCACCACCAGCTCGGTGCCCGTAAGGCTTACACACCGTACTTGCTGGCCCAAAGAAGCGCCCAACGCGGGTTTGTGGGTTCGGATGGCCGCCACAACCCCTGCCCACTCGGTGGGGAGAGCCGCAGGTTCGGGTGGCATTATGCGGGCAGGCGGGGCCTCTTCCCAGGGCGGGGCTTCGGGCATGGGGGGCATGTCGGGCATCATGGCGGGGGGAGGTACGGGGGAAGCGGGTGCTTCCCGCACGGCCATAGCCCCTACGCTGTGCCCGCTGCTCACAACGGCTTCCGCCTGCTTCAACATGTTCTCCATGCTGGGCAAAGGGGCCATGTAGGCCATGCGCACCAAGGCCATGCTCAGGGCTTCGTACGGGCGGCTGCTGTCGCGCACCTCGCCCGCCGCATGCACCAGCATTTGGTACAGGCGGGCGGTGTTGGCTTTACTGACCTTGGCGGAAAGGGGCACGGCGCGGGTACGTTCCACTTCGGTCAGCGTGGCGGAGGTTTTCAAGCTGGGCACCACTTGCAAACGGGTGAGCAAATGGGTCATTTCCAACAGGCCTTGAATGACTCCTAAAGCATCTTGCCCACGGGCGTATAATCCGTCCAGCAAGGTGAGGGCATCTTCCATACGCCCACCCAGAACCATCTCCAGCAAATCATACAGTTGGGCCCTGTCCGCCAAGCCCAACATCTCTTGCACTACGCTGGCTAACACTTTGCCGTGGGAGAGGGCAATGGCTTGGTCCAGTAAACTTAAACCATCCCGCGCGCTGCCATCCGCCGCGCGGGCCACCATGGCAATGGCGGCGGGTTCGGCCTCAATGTTCTCCTTCGCCAAAATGCTGGTGAATAAGTCTATCAGCGTCTCGCTGGGGATGCGCTTCAAATCAAACCGCTGGCAACGGGAAAGAACTGTGATGGGGATTTTGTTCACTTCGGTGGTGGCAAAAATAAATTTCACGCTGGGGGGTGGTTCTTCCAGCGTTTTGAGCAACGCGTTGAAGGCCGTGGTACTCAGCATGTGCACTTCGTCGATGATATAAACCTTAAACCGCCCGCTCACGGGGGCGTAGGCAATGCCTTCAAACAGCTTGCCCACTTCGTCCACACCACGGTTGCTGGCAGCATCGTACTCGTACACGTCCATGTGCTGGCCGGTGGTGATGGCTTGCACCTGCGGGTCGGCTTCATCCCATGTGACCGAAGGCCCATCCGCACAATTCAAAGCCTTGGCCATAATGCGGGCGGTGGTGGTTTTGCCCACCCCGCGAATGCCTGTAAGCACATACGCATGGTGAATTTTGTTGCTCGCAATGGCGTTGCTCAGCGTCCGCACCAAGGCATCTTGTCCATAAAGCTCGCCAAAATGCCGCGGCCGATACTTCCGCGCTAAAACGACGTAATCGTGTTTTACTCCCTCGCCCATGGGGGAATGTATAACGCAGATACCCTGAACCTTCTAGTTTTTTCAAATCCAAACGTTGAATTCATATGCATTCCCATAAAATAAAGTCGAAAAACAATGGGTGTATATTTGGAAATGATACATTTTTTCTGTTTTGAGAAGCGTGGATTTGGGATGAGAAAATAGCACGGGTGCAGACCGAGCACCGCAAGCGTACACGTTACGTACGTGCGGAGCGGAGGGCAAACACGGGCTATTTTATCGCCCAAAGACGCGCTTCTCAAAACAGAAAAAAGCCACCCCCACCCGCCGTAACCCTTAGCGCTGCTGCCTTTCGGCCCTGACGCGGTTCAGGCCCGTCACGTCGGGGGTGGTAAGCCCCTTATACGCCAAAGCCACCTTCAGGGCAACGGGCGCGGCCATGGGGCGTAGGTTACGGTCTCATAGGGCTTGGGCCACGCCGCAGGCCACACGCCCAAGGCTTCCAACGCGGGTATATCGCTGCGCGGAGCATTCACTGCCACCCAGCGCATCTGCCCTTCCACCTCCACGCGGGCCGCCAGCACGCGGCGACGGGTATCTTCCAGCAACCCTGCCCGAAACCCCGCCACGGCCTCCAACCGGCACGGCGCAAACCCCAGCCCATACCCTTGCGCCCACCAGTGGCGGCCTTCAGGCGTTTGCAGCTCCAAACAGATAACCCCTTGGTAAATCTTAAAGTTCGCTTCTTTCATAGCCTCTAACGTACCATAATCAGGCTTTTGTACAGCCTTCGCCATATCCTACCTTGCCCAAAACGGTTGCAGCAGGTAAAGTCATCCCATGCACTTATGCAACGAAAGACCCTGTTATGGCCCATCTCAACCCCAAGGCCCAGCGCCAGCGCTGGCTGTACGACGTCCGCCAATACGCCATTCTCACAGACGACGCGGCTAACTTCCTCATCCTTCAACTGCCGAAAGAATATGACGAATCCGCCGCCAACACGTGGACACTCCCCGGCGGTAAACTGGAACCCACCGACAACCCTGCCGAGGGCGTGAAGCGCGAAATTATGGAAGAAACGGGGCTGGAAGCCACCATCCACGGCCCTTGCGGCATTGCCCGCTGGAGCACCCGCAACAGCAAAAAACTGGGTATTTTTTACAAAGCCAGCGTGGCGGGGATTAAACCCAAACTCAACATCTCCAACGAGCACCAACGGGCTTTTTGGATCACGCTGGACGAACTGAAAGACTACCCCTTCCACCGGAAAGACATGGTCGCCATCATCCGCGAAACCATGGAAAACAAATAACATCGTCATGGCGAGCGTCGCGTGGCCATCTCACGCGACGAAGACAGGCCCCCTTGTACGGCCTCGCCGTCATCCTCGCGCAGGCGCGGATCCACGGTTCAAACCCAGCGCTCTGCGCTTCCTTTTTTAAATAGCCTCAAGCCGCCTTCCCAGCCAAATACGCCCCCGTCGCCTCGCGGTTGGCTTTCATCCCGGCTTCGCCTTTTTTCCAGTTGGCGGGGCACACTTCGCCGTTTTCTTCAAAAAACGCCAAGGCATCCACCATGCGGAGCATCTCCGCCACGCTGCGGCCCAAGGGCAAATCGTTGATCACCATGTGGCGGATGGTGCCGGTTTTATCCAACAAATAGCTGGCGCGGTAGGTTACGCCACCCTCGTTCACAATACCCAATTCGCCGCTTACCTTGCGCAGCATGTCGCTCATCAGGGGGTAGGCCAGGGGGCCTACGCCACCTTCGTTCAACGGCGTACGGCGCCACGCGGCGTGGCTGTGGATGCTATCCACGCTGCACCCCAGCACGCGGCAGTTGCGGGCCTTAAACTCGTCCATGGCTTCGTGGAAGGCCACCAGCTCGGTGGGGCACACAAAGGTGAAGTCCAATGGGTAAAAAAACACCACGGTGTACCCGTCGCTCGCCGCTCCGGCGTTCACTTTGCCAAAACTGCCGTCGGCCATCACGGCCTGCAATTCGTGGGTGGGGAAGGTTTGGCCAATCATGCGCATGGGGTTCTCCTTGGTTGGTTCACCTTCCTATACACCTAAAAGTTA